>NZ_BAAAKW010000061.1:0-22757 GCF_039527955.1 Rhodoglobus aureus
ACGACACCAACACAACAGCCGAAGAAGGACTCTGGGCCCGATCAGGATGGGCCGGCAGAGCATGACACGCCCGAAGCCATCCACACGTTTTGGCCGATAAGCCTCAACCGCGACTACCAACCCGCCGGCACAAAAAAATAGTCCGAACCCACAAACCGTGGGTTCGAACTATTCCGATGTCTTGCGACATCACATCGTTGCGGGGACAGGATTTGAACCTGCGACCTCTGGGTTATGAGCCCAGCGAGCTACCGAACTGCTCCACCCCGCGGCGTGTAATCAAGACTAACACAGGGTGAGAGCCGCGAAAACCGGACTCAGCGGGCTCGCAGTGTGTGCTGCGGCCCGCTGAGTTGAAACGATTATTCGGTTGCGGCGATTGCCCGCAGAATTGCTGCGACCATGCGTTCATCCGCTTCAGCAGCGGCGACGAGATCGTCTGCAACGTACGCGGCCTGACGGTCAGCCAATGCCGTCTTGTAGTCCGCAAGTGCGCTGTTGAGGGCTGCGTTGTCACTAGGCGTTCCAGGGTCAACCGCAGCCTCGGGATCAACGGGAGCTTCGGGATCCGTCTCCGGAACATCCCCGTCACCAGCCTCAGCACCCGAGTCGCCCTCGAACAGCACATCGAGCGCCCCGTTGAGGGTGTCCTCGAAGGCAATATCCTCACCGAATGCTACAAGCACCTTGCGCAAGAGCGGGTACTGCGTTCCACTGGTCGACTGAACATAGACCGGCTGCACGTACAGCAAGCCTCCACCGACGGGCAGCGTGAGGAGGTTACCGAGCTTGACCTCAGTATCGCCTCGCTGCAACAGCGCCAACTGATTGGCTACGTTGGTGTCGGTATTGAAGCTGTTCTGCACCTGACCCGGTCCAGGAACAGTCTCCCCCGTGGGCAAGTTCAGCAATGTGAGCTTGCCGTAGTCGGGGCCATAATCTGAGTTTGCCGTCAAGTAACCGGTCAGAACACTTCGGCTGGAGTCATCAGTTCCCTGCGGGATGAACCCCGAGTACAGCGTGAACGCGGGATCCTCGGTTCCCGGAACCTGCATCGTCAAGTAATACGGCGGCTGAGTTGACCCAGTAGTCGAAACCGGATCTTCGGGGCTCACCCACTGGTCATCACTCGAATAGAACGAGTTAGCGTCGGTTACATGGTACGAACCCAAAATTTGGCGCTGCATCTTGAAAAGATCGGCGGGGTAACGAACGTGATCGAGCAGTTCGACACTCATCTCGTCCTGCGGCAGCAACGTATTCGGGAAGATCTTGTTCCACGTTTCGAGAACCGGATCCTTGTCATCCCACGCATACAGCTTCACCGAACCGTCATACGCATCAACGGTCGCTTTGACCGAGTTGCGGATGTAGTTGATGTCGTCGAGCGCAAACTGCGGCGCAGGCGTGTAGGTGTCAGCAATCGCGCTCGATAGCTGCTCGACCTGCGAGTACGGATAGTTCGCACCTGTGGTGTACCCGTCAACGATCCACACAGTGCGACCATCCACAATTGCCGGATAAACATCGCTGTCGAGAGTGAGGTACGGCGCAACCTTCTTTACACGATCAAGCGGCTCGCGGTCGTAGAGAATCTGCGACTCGCTCGTAACCTCTGACGAGAGGAAGATCTGCTCCGCCTGGAACTTGATTGCGTAGACCAGCTTCTTGAAGATGTTATCGAGCAAGGGTCCACCGTCCCCGGAGAACGTTGTGGTTGCATTCTGCTCGGTCTCTTCACCGCCCGCACCGGAGGGGTAATCGAATTCGATGTCCTTAGCCCCTTCAGAGCCGCCCACGATCGAGTACTCCGATGACTTCTCACCAAAGTAAATTCGAGGCTCGAACTCACCCAGCTCGCCTGTGCCCGGAATGCCCGACTGCAGGAACACGGGCTCGCCATCGACTGAACGCTGGTTACCAAAGGCCGCCACAACGCCATAACCGTGGGTGTAGACAACAGTGTTGTTGTACCACGACTGGGACTCACCGAGACCTGATTGGTTAAGTTCACGAACCGCGATCACAGTGTCCTGAATCTGGCCGTCAATTTCATAGCGGTCAACATCCAAGTGACTGTCGAACTGGTAGTACTGCCTGAACTGTTGGAGCTGTGCAAACGCCTGTGGGGCAATGGCGGGGTCGAGGATACGAATGTTAGCTGTAGTGGCCGCATCTTCGCGCAGCGCACCTGCCTCGGCATCCGTCTTCGCGCTGTAAGGAATCTCTTGAACGTCGGATACACCATAGGCATCTCGCGTCGCCTCAATGCTGCGGTCAATATACTCAGCCTCGTAGACGCGGGCATTGGGTTCAACCTGGAAGCGCTGAACGACCCACGGGTACAAGTTGCCGACGACGAGACCGCTGATAAGCAGGAGAGCGGTTCCGATCATGGGCAGACGCCAGCGGCCGATGATGGCCGTGACGATGAAGAGAATGGCAACGATTGCCGCAATGCCGGCCAGAATCGCGCGGCCAGGAATGGTGGCATTCGCTTCGGTGTAGCTTGCACCGGTCTGCAAGAATCCCTGGCTGGCCGAATACAGCGTTGTGTACTGGTCGAGCCAGATACTGACAGCCTGAAGAGCAAAAAAGAGGCCCGCCGTGATGGCGAGCTGGATGCGGGCGGAACGCGAAATGCGCACCTCACGACCGTGAACGCTGAGGGCACCGTAGAGGTAGCTCGTGGCAAGCGCACCAACGAAGGAGACCAGCAGTACGGCCGAGGCAAAGCCAACAATGCCGTGGTACATGGGCAATTCGTAGAAATAGAACCCGATGTCGAACCCAAACTGCGGGTCGACTTCACCGAATGAACTGCGGTTGAGCCACTGGAGTGCAACCGGCCAGCTACCCGCTGCGGAGACACCGCCGAAGATTCCCAGCAGTACGGGGATACCGACCATGGCGAACTTGCGCAGAGGCTCAACGACTTGCTGGTAGCCCTCTAGCTGCGCATTGAGTTTGGCGTAAATAGGGCGTGCGCGAAATGCGATCAGCAGGCTGATGCCCACCGGAACTGCCATCGCGACAAATCCGATGAGGAACATGACTGCATTAGCAATCCATTGGGTGGTAAGCACCCCTAGATAGCCAGCCTGGTCAAACCAGAGCACATCCGCGTAGAGGTTGGAGAACAAGAAGAACGCAGCGACAATGACGGCGAGAATTATCGCCGTGATCGTCAACGCAGTCCTCGTCTTGCTTGGTGGGGCTGATTGGGTTTGGCTCGACACAGTACTTCGCTCCTGAAATTGGGGGCCTAGCGGTATCTTAAGGGTCTTTCATGGGCGCGGGGCGGATGATCGCTCTCAGCGTCAATTGGGGCAACACTCAACCAGTGGCGCTCAACTTGCGTCACATGACGGAAGACCCGTGCCACTCAGTCCAGCACGAATGCTGGCAAGCGCAACTAGGGCATCGTTGAGGTCGTCAATTGCATAGACGGTGAGGCCGTCGGGAATGTTTCCCGTTACCTCATCGCAGTTCTCGATGGGAGCAAAGAAGTAGCTGGCTCCTGCATTGCGGGCTCCATACAATTTCTGCTGGATGCCTCCAATCGGTCCGACGTCTCCGCTTGCGGTGATCGTTCCGGTTCCGGCGATCTCTTCTCCGCCGTTGATCGCACCTGGCGTGAGTTTGTCGATGATCCCGAGGGCAAACATCATGCCTGCACTCGGACCGCCGACGTTCTCCAACTGAATCTTGACGTCAACGGGGAAGTTATACCCGCTTCCGACGAGGACACCGATCACAGCGATCGCGTCGTCGCCCTCCGTCATCTCAGGGATCACCTCAACGGTCTGCTCTTCGCCTTCACGTTCGAAAACGATTGTGGCTGGCATAGTCGTTCCGTTGGCCGCAATCTCATCGCGAAGACCTGTCACGTCAGCGAAAGTCTCGTCATTGACCGAGCGGATGATGTCGCCTGCCTGCAGCACGCCATCCGATGGCCCATCGGCGCTTGTCTCGGCGACCGTGAGCGTTGCATCGAACTCGTAGCCCAGATCAGACAGTGCAGCAGCGATTGCTTCCTGCTGTGAAGTCTCCATCTGGATGCGGCCGGCATCGCTTGACTCTTCAACAGTTACGCCGACGGGATAGACGGCTTCGACCGGAACAATTGCACGGCTGCGATCGAAGAAGGCAGCGCCGACCTCGAACCAGCTGAGCGGCGACTCAGGGTTTCCCCGCACATTCACGGTCAGCATGTCGAGCGCACCCTTAGTGGGATACGTCGTCTCCACCGGAATTTGGATGAGCGGCACAAGAGCGCCGTCGATCTCGACGTCACCCAAGGTGTCGTATACCGGACCGGGTTGCTCGATGATGTACGGCGAAGGAACGAGTGTTGCCAACAGTGTGCCTACGAGCGCGACACTGAGAATCAGCCACCCCAGCCAGCCGCTTTGGGCTCGACGCGATGAAGGTTCGGGACGATTATCAGTAAACAGGGCCACCAAAATCCTTACAGGGTGGAAGGGTGTTCGCCACAGGCGCACGGTAAGAATTACTAGCCTAGGTCAAAACTCAGCCGCGCACGGCATCGAGCGAGTAGCGTTAATCCATGGCTGACGACGCTGACAACAATTCCGAAGACGAGTTCCGCGACATGATGCGCGAGTTCCTCTCCGGCGATGGAGAGATCGATCCAGCGAAACTTGCTGCCGCCGCAGGGTTGCCCAACGACCCCGCGATGATCCAACAACTGCTCAGTCAGCTCCAGAATGCCCTCGGCAAGAGCGGTGAGGGCATCAACTGGGATATCGCACTCGAGCAGGCAAAGAACCTTGCGTCTCAGAGTTCTGTCGTCTCGCTGCCGGCAGAACGTTCCAAGCTAGAGCAAGCCCTCCACGTGGCATCCTTGTGGCTCAATGAGGTCACCGATGTCTCTGAACTCACCGTTGAACCTAAGCTGCTCAGCCGCAGCGAATGGGTCACCATCACGATGCCCATCTGGACTCAGCTCGCCGAGCCCGTCGCGAATTCAATCGCCAACTCTCTCACCGATGTTCTCAAGCAGAACGCGCCAGAAGAGATGAACGAAATGCTCACCGGCGCAAGCAAAGTGATGCGCGATATCGGCGGCACGCTCTTTGCGATGCAACTCGGCCAGGTAGTTGGTCAGCTCTCCAGCGAGGTCGTTTCCGGCGGGGACATCGGCATCCCGCTGCTCGACGAACAGCAGGCAGCGCTTATCCCTCAGAGCGTCTTCGCCTTTGGCAACGGGCTCGACATTCCCGACGAAGAAGTGCACCTCTATTTGGCGGTGCGCGAGCTCGCCCACGCCAGACTCTTCCGGCACGCACGGTGGCTGCGTCTTCAGTTGCTCACGTCGATCACCGCCTACGCCCACGACATCCACATTGACTCGGACGCGATTGCCGAACTCGCGAGCGGCTTCGACCCCAATAACCCTGAAGAGTTGCGCGACGCCATGACCAACGGTTCGCTGATTCCACCCAAGAGCGAAGAGCAGCGAGAGGCGCTCGAACGCCTCGAGACCGTGCTCGCACTTGTCGAAGGCTGGGTGGATGTGGTGACGGCCGCCGCGACCACGCGACTTCCAGCACGCGGTGCCATCGCCGAAACCGTGCGTCGCCGCCGCGCATCCGGTGGCCCTGCAGAATCTGCATTCGCCACACTTGTTGGTCTTGAACTTCGACCGCGTCGACTGCGTGAAGCGGCCGCGATGTGGCAACACGTCAGCGATGAACTGGGCGCAGAACAGCGCGATGCGCTCTGGTCACACCCCGACCTGATGCCAACGGCTGCTGACATCGATGACCCCGCCGCACTCGTGGCTCGCCTCCGTGACGGTGGCAGTACACCCGATGACATCGACCAGGCCATCGACGCCCTCCTCAACGACGAATCTGGCGACCGCCCACACGAGGGCGACAACTCTTAGCTTCCCACGCCCACGTCGACGACAGCACGATCGTCGTCAGCGCTGCGGCTGTAAGGACGGCGGCCCTAAGGACTGTCGCCTTGAGCGCTGTGGAAGCTTCGCTCTGATCTCTCGGACACTGTGCAGAATTGGCACATGATCCTGCGTGTAGACCCCCGACTACCACTGGTGTGGCGCTCCCCCGCTAGCGCTCAATTCGGCATCGACCCACCTGCTGTTGTGCTGCCCGACGTCACCGCGGCCCAGGAGAAAATTCTCTCCGCACTCGTTGCTGGCATCAGCCGCAGCGGGCTGGCAATGCTCGCCAGATCGCACCCCGAAGAATGCGATGACTTGCTTGATGCCCTCTCCCGTGTGCTCATTACCACACCGCCGCAATCACCAAGTGCCCACGTTGCGGTGCTCGGTGCTGGCTCCTTGACCGAGTCAATTGCTCGAGTTCTCGCCGCCAGCGGGGTGAGCGTCAGCGTTGCTGAGCATGCGGATGAGTTGGCCAACCCCGACCCTGATCTGGCGATCGTGGTCGGCCACTATGTGATCGCGCCGTCGGTGCACTCACACTGGCTGCGTCGTGATGTTCCGCATCTCCCCGTGGTGGTTTCGGATTCCGCCGCCGAGATCGGCCCAGTCGTCACCCCGGGAATCACCGGGTGCCTGCTCTGTGTTGAGCTGCACCGACGCGATGCCGATCCGGCGTGGCCTGCGATCGCGACTCAACTCATGGGCCGCACCTCGCACGCCGAAACCCCGGTGCTGATTGCGGAGGCTGCGGCAGAGGCGAGCCGCATGGCGCTGCACCGCCTCGGGCGCGTCGGCTACACCGTCTTCGATCAGACCCCAGCCGACGCAACCTCATCGGTGCGCATCGACCATGCCACGGGGCGCCGCGATGAAAGCCTGCGGTTTCGGCATCCGGAGTGCGGGTGCCAGCAGATGGGCAACGTCGCTACTGTTGCGTCCGGTCGCGCACATCGTCCAAAAAGCGACTGGGGGCACGACGCCCACCCCGACCTGTTTGTGCACTAGCCGACCAGGACATCCCGAGCGAGCGGCGAGCACGCGTGATGCCGACGTAGAGCAAGCGTCGTTCTTCGTCGATCGCTTCTGGCGTGCGTGCGTAGCTGATGGGCAGCAACCCTTCGTTGAGGCCAACAATGTACACGCAGTCCCATTCCAAGCCCTTCGCCGAGTGCATGGTTGCGAGATTCACTGCCGAACGCAAAGGTTCGTTGTTGCTGCTCTGACGGTCAACCAGATCGGCGACAAAATCCCGCAGGGTCATCTCTTCGGGCGCGTCTTCGGCAAGCCGCATGATCACGTTGAGCGATTCCCAACGATCACGCACAGCGCCAGCACTCTGCGGCGGCTCTTGCGACCATCCAATTGATCTGAGTACGTCGCTGACCGATTTGAAGAGTGGTTCAGTGGCTGTCGTAATGGATGCCCCGCGCAGCAGCATGATCGCCTCTTTGACCTCGCGCTGATCAAAGAACCGAGTCGCGCCGCGCACCAAGAAGGGAACGCCTGCGGCAGCCAGCGCAGCCTCGATGGGCTGTGATTGCGCATTAATGCGGTACAGCACGGAGATCTCTTCAGGGGATGTTCCTGCGGCAATCTGCCCAGCAATCGCCTCAGCAACTGCCGCAGCTTCGGCCTGATCGTTGTCATACCCGGTGACCGCCGGCGGTGCGGAGTGTTCTGTGGTGGCCGATTGCAGGGTCAAGGCTCCTGGTTGGTTTGCCATCAGCTTGTTTGCGGTGTGCACAATCTCGGGCGTCGACCGGTAGTTTCGCTCGAGCCTCAGAACGATCGCGTTCTGGTGGTGCGAAGCAAACCGCAACAAGAAGTCGGGGCTGGCTCCGGCAAATGAGTAGATGGTCTGGCTGACGTCTCCGACAACGCAGAGGTCGTCTCGGTCTCCCACCCACAGTCGCAGCAGTTCATGTTGCAGGGGCGAAACGTCCTGATACTCATCGACAACAAAGAAGCGATACTGCTCGCGCACCTGCTGCGCAATGCGCGGCTCCGCTTCGATCATCCCGGCGGCAGCCAGCAACACATCCTCGAAGTCGATCTGGCGGCGGGCATCCTTGGTCGACTCGTAGGCGGTCTGAATATCAACCATGCGCTCGACGGTGAGCGCCGCAGGCAGAGTGCGTTGGGCTTCGCCGTACTGTGCGATCGACAGGCGGGAAGTTTTGCGCCACTCGATCTCTGCGGCAACGTCACGCAGGGTGGCGGTATCCAGCTTGAGTTTCAGCGAGTCTGCGGCGTGGGCAATCATGCGCGCTTTGCCTTCGAGCAGTCTCGGCATTGTTCCGCCGATGGTTTGCGGCCAAAATGCGTTCAGTTGCGAGAGTGCGGATGCGTGGAAGGTGCGAGCAGCAACACCTTCCGCTCCGAGGGTGCGCAGTCGGCCGCGCAGCTCGCCCGCAGCGCGGTTGGTGAAGGTGAGCGCCATGACTCGGCTCGGCGGGTAGACACCGGTAGCTACGCCGTAGGCGATGCGGTGCGTGATCGCTCGGGTCTTTCCTGTTCCTGCTCCGGCAAGCAGGCAGACCGGCCCGAGGAGTGCTTCGGCTGCTTGACGTTGGCCCTCATCGAGCGCGTCGAGCAGGACGTCTGCATCTAGGGTCACGGTTGTTCGTCAATCGGTTGCCCGTACCAGTGCTCAATGATGGCGCGCGCAATAGAGGAGTGCCCTGGCAGACGGATGTCGTTCAGCGAGGCAGCAAGTTCGTCGCGGCTGAACCAGCGCAGGTCAAGAATTTCGGTGCCGTCTGGGGTGCCTGACCCGGTAAATCCGGGGGCTACGGATGCGGTGAACCCGAGCATGAGCGACGCGGGGAAGGGCCACGGCTGGCTGCCCAAATAAACGGGATCGACAACAGGAACACCCGACTCTTCAAGGATTTCGCGCTGAACGGCAGACTCGAGCGACTCGCCTGGTTCAACAAATCCGGCCAGCAGCGAGTAACGATTCGATTCCCAGAGCGCGTTTGATCCCAGCAGCAGTCGGTCATCGTTGTCGGTAATCCCCACGATGATCGCGGGGTCAGTGCGAGGAAAAACTTCAAGCGTCGAGGCAACGTCGCGGCGAACCCATCCGGCCTTCTCGACGACGGTGGGCTCTCCGGTGCGTGGAGAGAACAGGTGCGAAGAATGCCAGTTCAAAATCGCAAGGGCTTCAGTAAAGAGCCCGGCATCCCGATCGCTTAACTGCGTAGCGATGGAGCGCAGGTTTCCCCAGTTTGCTTCCGCGAAATGACCGGCGTCTTGCAGCTCAACGGTGAGGATGGGGGTACCGACAGGCTCAGGGCTCGTGGTCGACATTGACCTCCCGAGATAGACACTCGTGTGGCCGCGTTCGATAGCATCAGGTCGCAGCAGAGCTAACGAGCCATCGGCAGCGAGCAGCGCGGAGCCGTTAAAAATCGGCAGCACTCTTGTGGTGGTGTCGCGCCACAAGCGGTCAAGAAGACGAGGATCTTCCCTAGCAAGGTGGTCACGATCAATTTCGTATCGCGACAGTGGCAGTCGCGAAAGAAAAGCCTGTGACATGTATCGACCCCGTCCCAAGTGCGTGGCGTGCGGCAAATGCGCGTCTGAGCAACCTACCCTGAGTGTTATGGCCAGATCACATCTCACTCTAGCCGCGCTGGCGACCTCTGCTGTCGAGGGACTCGATGTTGCCGCAGCCGCACCGTTCGGCACCGGCAACGGCAACGACTTCGACTCCGCGCTCGTTACCGGGCGCGACGGTAAGCACTGGATAATTCGAGTGCCCCGCAACACTTCAGCAGAGAATCTGCAATCCGCCGACCTCGTCGCACTGCGCGCGCTCAGCGCCGGCGTGCGCACCCGTCTGCCCTTCGCCGTCACCAGCTATGCCGGTCAAGTTCCGGTCGGCCAAACTCGCGGAATCGTCTACGAATTTGTGTACGGCAGCAAAGTGCCGATGCGTTCGTACACCACCGGCGACGGATCACTCTCCGCGTCGGTGGGTACCGCCATTGCCGCGATTCACAGCCTGCCAACAAGCTTCGTTGCGGATGCCGGACTCCCCGTGCAGACAGCCGGCGAGAGCCTGCGAGCCTGCGTCTCCATCATCGACCGGGCCGCGGCCACCAAGCTTGTTCCTGCAGCGCTGCTCGAACGTTGGCGCGAAGCCGCCGAAGACTCCAAGCTCTGGCAATTTCAGCCGACCGTCGTTAACGGCTCGCTCGTCTCTGACTCATTCTTGAGCGCCGAAAACGCCGTCACTGGCGTGCTGGGCTGGCAGGACATCAAAGTCGGCGACCCGGCAACAGACCTGCAGTGGCTGCTCGGCCCCCGCAATGAAGCCATCATCGACTCGGCTTTTGGTGCCTACGCGGATGCTCGCGGTGCTGGCGATCGCCAGCTTAAGCAGCGTGCAACCTTCTATGCGGAACTCTCGGTAGCCAAATGGTTGCTCCACGGAACCGAAGTGCGCAGTACCGAAATTGTCGACGACGCCGTTGAAATGCTGACGACGCTGCTCGACGACATCCGCGACGACGTGATGAACCCGATCAGCGCAAACACGATGCCAACAATGGCCGTCGACGAGGTTGAAGCAATGCTGCGAAAGAACTACCGCGCGGTCTAACGCTCGTCTTGCTCCGATCGACGCTTGCGGGCCGAGCGAGATAGAGACGACCGCAACCGACGCAACGTGTTGCGGGACGTGGGTGCCTGAATCGCTTCCGCATCGACGATGGTGATCGGCTCGGTGATTGCCCGCGACTGATGTTGCGGCACAATTGCGACCCAGCGGCCCTTGCGACGCGGAGCTACCTTGACGGTGAGTCGACCAGATCGCGCCAACACAATTGCGAGCGCGATCGCGACGGCGGCCGGAACTCCGCCAGCGATAACGAACGCTATCTTGGCGCCCCACAGTTCGGCGATGGAGCCCATGAGCGGCCCGCCGATCGCTTGCCCGCCAAGAATCACCATCACCCAAAACGCCATTACTCGACCGCGAATGACCAGGTTCGATGATAGTTGCACCATCGTTTCTGCTGCGGTCATCAACAGGAGACGGCTGAGCCCGATACCGATCAGTACGCCGAGGAACAGCCCGTAGATCGGCACGATACCGGCGAGCATCATCATGACGCCGTAGAGGACCGCGCCAAAGATGATCGTGCGCAAGCGGAGGCTCGCTCTGCGCGCTGAGGCTAGGGCACCGAGCAGTGCGCCGATCGCCGCGAGAGAGTTGTAGAGGCCATAGCCACTAGCGCCGGTGTCGTACACGGTGTTGGCCATCGCGGCGAGCAATGTTGGCATCGGCATGCCAAACACGGCAACAACGAAGACCATCACCATGGTCCAGAACAGCGTGGGCTTTTTGCGGATGTAACGCATCGCTTCGCGAATCTGCCCCTTGGATTCGGGAGCACGCGGGGCGATGAGGAGTTCGTTCTTGCGCATCGAGGCGAGGATGATGACGCCGATTACGACGGCAACCGCGTTGATGCCGATGGCCCATCCGGAACCTGCAGCAACGATTAGTGCGCCGCTGATCGCAGGGCCCAAGAATGCGCCAGAGTGGAAGATCGAGGCGTTGAGGCTGATCGCATTGCGCAAGTGGCGTGGCCCAACAAGCTCATTGACGAAGACAGCACGCGCCGGGTTGTCGAAGACTTGGATGATGCCCATGAGCAAGACCAACAGGTAGACGAGCCAGAGCTGCGCAACCCCCATGATCGTCACGATGGCAAGCGCAAGACTAAGCGAACCGATAATCGACTGGGCGACCATGAGTGTCGCACGCTTGTCGAAACGATCGGCGATAACTCCCGCATACGCACCAAGAACGATCGTCGGAGTGAACTGGATGGCGATCGTCAACCCAACGAGCGCAACGTTGCCGGTGAGCTCAAGAACGAGCCAGTCAACGGCGATGCGCTGCACCCAGGCAGCCGTGTAGGCGATGAACTGCGCGATCACATACAGACGGTAATTGTGCAGGCGAAGTGAGCTAAAAGTGTCGCGCCAGAGTGGGCGCTGCATGACAGCCGAGATCGGCACCGTTGCCGGAGAAGTCTCAGATGTCATAGCCACACCCTCAACCGTATTGTCTCGGTGCTCATTCCAGTGCATAATCAGGCCTATAAATTCAATTACGTTTCGTAATGGGGTGTTGTGTTCGATCCTGTACTGCTCAAGTCATTCGTGGCCTTAGCTGACACGCTCAGCTTCACTGAGGCCGCACGCACGCTGACCTTGAGCCAACCGACGATTAGCCAACACGTGCGAAAACTTGAGGCGGCTGCCGGGCGCACACTCGTGGTGCGAGACACCCGCGCGGTGTATCTCACAGACAATGGTGAAGCCATGCTGGGCTTCGCCCGCGCGATCTTGGCTGAAGAAGATCAGGCGGTGAAGTACTTCACCGGTTCGGCAATGCGGGGGCGCCTTCGCTTTGGTTCCGCCGACGACCTTGCACTGAATGAATTGCCCGGAATTTTGCGCAACTTTCGCCAGCTTTACCCCCAGATCAATCTCGAGCTGACCGTCAGTCAGAGTGGCGCGCTCGTCCGTCGGTTGCAGGCCGGACAACTCGATCTGATCTTCGTCAAGCAAGGCACCGGAATTGAGGGTGGGCGGCTCGTACGCCGTGACCGGATGGTGTGGATGGGCCACAAGAGCACAACCCTCGAGTCGGGTGCACCGGTTCCGTTGATCGTCTACCAGGCGCCGAGTCTGGGGCGCGCGTACGCGATGCGCGCCTTGGAAGCGAGCGGTCGCACTTGGCGGATAACGTGCAACGTCAAGGAAGTGAACGGTGCTCTAGCGGCCGTGCGCGCGGGAATTGGCATAGCGGTGTTCCCTCAGTCGCTCATCCCTACTGATCTCGCGCAGCTCCCGGCCACGTTCGAACTGCCCGAGCTTGGCGATGTCGACTTCGTATTGCTCGACAACCCGCTGGCAGCCCGGGAACCCATCGATGCGCTCAGCACTGCAATCTTGAGTCGCCCGGCACTGCTCTAACTAGCCGCCGAAGCTCGGGGCTGCACCAACCGATCGCGCCCACGCTTCGCGCAATTCGCTCTCGCTGTAGATGTGCTCCGGACGAACCACTGTGTCGTCGGAGACGAAATAGAACGCCGCATCGATGTTCTCGGGCGCGATGCCCTTCCACTGCGCATACGCCAGACGGTAGAGCGCGAGCTGTAATTGTTTGGCTTCGAGGTCAACAGCATCGCGCGGGGCGCGGCCCGTCTTCCAGTCGACAATCTCGTAACGGTCTCCGTCGGCGTACACGGCATCGATCTTGCAGATCACAACGCGGTCATCAAACGGAACGTGGATCTCGATTTCGACGTCGACCGGCTTGCGCGTTGCCCACGCTGAGCGTTCGAAAGTGGCCTGCAACTCTGCAAGCTTTTCGGCATCCGCATCACCGTCCGCGTCGGCACCGTCGATTTCGAGCGGCAAAGCATCAAGCGTTTCTGCGGATGCCGAAGCGCCAAAGCGTGCCTCAACCCATTCGTGAAACTGGGTTCCCAGTCGCGTGGCGCGGTAGGGCTTCTCGGGCATGGGACGTCGCAGCGAGAGCGCAACAGCTTCGGGGTCGGCAATGTAATCCTTGAAGCGGGATGCGGGAATGCGTTGCGGCAGCGGCGTGCGTTGCGCCTCGCTTGCGGCCCGATTGCGTTCAGCCACCAGCAGGTCGATCTCGTGCGACCACAGGCCATCGCCTCCGGGATCGGCCGCTCGCACCAGCTGAGCTGCGGTTTCAACGTTCGTGCGGCGATTGCCGAGGGGGTCGAATGGCCAGAGCGGATCAACCACGTCATTCAGCGTCGGGTTTTCGTCGTTCAGCGGATCGGTCGGCAGCTCGGCGATGAGTCCGCGCTCTTCGAGCTCCTGTAGGAAAATGCTGGGCGCTTGAGGTTTGCTGCGACTCGACCAGAACGACCCGCTGAGCAACAGATTATCGCGCGCGCGAGTGATCGCAACATAGCCGAGTCGACGTTCTTCGGCCTGATGACGGTCGGCGAGAGCGGCCTTGAATTCTTTGAGCGAAGCATCAAAGTCTGACTGGTAGTTCGCGTTCTCCCAGCCCAGTTCGGGAAGCTCAGCGGCATCACCGCGGAAAGCGAAGGGGAGTTTGCCGAAGCCAACCCAGCCTTTGCCTTCCCGCGATGTCGCCGGTATTTCTCCGGCAACCAGTCGCGGAAGGGCAACCAGATCCCACTCCAAGCCCTTTGACGCGTGGATGGTGAGCAGTTGCACAGTGCCCGCTTCGGCGTCGTCGCTACGCGGGCCCATCATGTCTTGCTGGGCCGCCCGTCTCAGCCACGACAGGAAGCTGCCAAGATTGGCCTGATCGTCACTGGCAAGAAAACCGGCAAGCTCATCGTGGAACGCGTAGAGGTTCGCCATTCCTTGCGCTTGCGGGCGGCTGGCGACAACCTCAACATCGAGAAGAAGTTCTTGCTCAAGAAGTCGCACAAGGTCGCCTAGCTCGAGCCCTGCACGCGACCGAAAGAAAGCCAGCTGTTTGGCTGCGGCCTTAAGCCGCGAAACGCCTTCTTCGCTGAACCCGTGAAGTTGCGAGTGGGTGGCTGGCGCTTCGCCAACGAAGTCGAGGGCATCCACAATGGAGGCCGAATCATCGACCGCAACGGACTCCCGCATTCGTTGCTTTACTTCGGCGCTCAGCTCTTGTTGCGTGACAGAACGGCTGAGCAGCCACCGCGACAGCCCGGCAAGTTCTTGCAAATCGCGCGGCCCGATCGACCAGCGTGCGCCCGACAGTAAGCGAATGAGTTCTGATCCGGCGGTGGGATCGTGGATGACGGTGAGGGCGCTCACGAGGTCGACGATTTCTGGTGTGGAGAGCAGTCCACCGATTCCGAGCACATGGTACGGGACCTCTTCGGTGCCGAGCGCTGCGGCAAAACGATCCATGTCGCTACGGCGCCGGAACAGGATTGCTGCGGTTGGCGGCGAGGGCGCGATGGCCTCAGGGTCGGGGTCGTAGTGGTTCCAGACTTGCGGAGCGAGTGCCCGCGCAAACCATTTGGCTACTCCCCTGGCTTCTTCGTCGATGTGCTCGAAGTAGTAGGCATCGATGGTGCCCTCGGGGGCTGACGGCCGAGCATCCAATGATTCGACGCGTACGGGTGAACGAGCACTGAGCGGTTCGACGATGACGTTTGCTGCGTCGAGGACGCTCGTGGCATTACGCCAACTCGTGGAGAGCGCGAAGTACTGCGCATCGGCGTTGTCGGTGAAGTCGCGGCTGAAGCGGGCGAGGTTTGCGGCGCTTGCTCCACGCCATCCATAAATTGATTGGTGCGGGTCGCCAACCGCCATCACCGAATGGTTGCTGAAGAGCCGCGCGAGCAGCCGCGTTTGCACGACGCTGGTGTCTTGGTATTCGTCGAGCAGCACCACGCGGTAGCGGTCTTGGTAGTGCTCAACCACATCGGCGGAGCGTTCGCTGACTTCTAGGGCAAGAGCAACTTGGTCGCTGAACTCGAGCAGGCCTTGCTGTCGTTTCTGCTGCGCGTATTGTGCCGCAAGGGCGAGCAGCGGTGCAAGCGATCCCACCTCATTCACTGCTTCGACGACAGAAACGTATGGCGTCTTTTTGCGCGCCGTGTCTGCGTACGGCAGCTCAGAAAGTTCGGTGAAGCGCTGCGCGTAGGCCGCAACGTCGTCGGCATTCGCCACGTTGTCGCTGAGGGCATGGCTGAGACTGAGCACTGCCTCGGTGAGCGCGTTGATCGACTTCTCGAGCCCGATCAGGCGTTCATCGCTGCTGGCCACAACGAGCTTGCGTGCCAGCTGCCACGAGGACGGGTCATTGAGCAGTGTCGACTCCGGCTCCCGGCCGATCAGGAGTGCGTTCTCGGTGAACAGCGCGCTGGCGAAGGAGTTGTAAGTCGAAATTGTGGGCTGATCGAACTCGATCGAGGCGGTTTCTGGGGTGGCCGCGAATCGTTCGGGATGCCGATCTTGCACGTCGCGCAGGATCGCAATGCGCGCACTCACGCGCTTGCTGAGCGAACCGGCTGCCTTGCGGGTGAAGGTGAGGCCCAAAATTTGATCGGGAGTGGCGAGGTTATTAGCGACGAGCCACACCACTCGGCTGGCCATTGTGTCGGTTTTTCCACTGCCGGCACCGGCAACAACAAGCGCGGGAGTCAGCGGTGCCTCAATCACGACCTGCTGCTGCTTGGTTGGCGAGTGAATGCCCATGAGCTCGGCGAGGTCGACGGAGGAGATCATCGTGCACTCACCGCCGGCACAACGTGAATGCGGCAGTTGCCGAAACTCCACGGGTCGGTGCAGTGGCTGCTCATGCGGGCTACGAACACGTTGGACGCCATGCCTGTGGCATCGTCGATCACTCGCTGGCGGAATAGTTCAAGCTGCTCATCGGTCATCGGTGCCTGTTTCGGGTCAACATAGTCGCGGGTTTTGGCACTCGGTGACAGCACCACAAGTTTGGCGCCACCGTTGACGAGCCCCTCAGGTACCCCATCGATCGCGCCAGATGCGAATGCCAACTGGTAGGCCGCGAGCTGTGGATGATCGGCCACCGCACTATCGGTGGATGGCTCATTCTTGCCGGTCTTGAGGTCAACAATCACGGCCGTGGTTCCGCCATACATTTCGACGCGGTCAATCTTTCCGCTGAGGCGCGCCTGCTGGAGAGGCAGTACAAAGCCCATCTCGTTGCTGATGAGCTCTCCCCCGTTGGACTCAAAGTCGCGCAGGTAGGTCGCCAAATGTTGGGTCAGTTTACGTGCCCGCAGTTTCTCGGCTTCTGATTGCCAGCTCGCTTCGAAACTCATCTCGCCCCAACGATCCTCGACCGCCCGGAAGAGTGCTTCTGCGCTGAAATCGGTTGCTGTTTCAGCGACTCCGTGGATGAGCGAACCCAAGTTTGATGCGACGTTTGAGGTTGAGCCACCCAGCTGGTCGATCGCCCAGTGCAGCGGGCAGGTCTCGAACGATTCCATGCGCGACGGCGACACCCTCACTTCTGCTTCGGGATCGCTCAGATCGACGAGCGGCGCGGTCGTGCTCGGGCCGCGAAGCCCGTACCAAGCGCTGGGGTCGGCACCGGGCACGCCCTCCTGCGCAAGCCGCGCAAGAGAGGCTGCGGCTGGGCCCGGATTGGAAGACGTCGTGAGTTCGCGTCGCAGCACCCCGACGAGCCCGCGCAGACTGAGCGGGGGGCGAGCACGCATCGGCTCATCCGGTTTCGGAATCAGGGTCATGAACGGCGACGGCATGCTGTCATCGCCCTCAACCGCGGTGACGATCACTTCACGTGTTGCGCGCGAAACGGCTTGGGCAAACATCCGAAGTTCATCGTGCAAAACTTCACGTCGGCGGTCGGCAACCGCGAGTTTCTCTCCCGCCAGCACGCGCGGCAGGTCGTGCGCGCCCAGCAGCGAGCCCCGCACCCGCAGGTTGGGCCACACGTTCTCTTGCATTCCGGCAATGACGACCACATCAAACTCTTGGCCGATGACAGATGCTGGCGTTCCGACCGTCACCGAGTCAACGATCGAGCGCGCGGCGAGTGTGTCTTCTGAGACATCGGCCGAGAGCCAGTCATTGAGAAAAACGTTGGCTGGGGCATCCGGTCGACGCTCCACGAAACGCTTAGCGGCAGAAAATAGGGCAACGACAGCGTCAAGGTGACGGTTGGCTTCTTCTGCAACGACACCAGAGCCGAGGGCTTGAGCGAACCATCGATCGGCGAGCCCACTGCGCTGCCACGCGCCCCACAACAACTCTTCGATGGTGTCGCCCGCGGCACCCGCCGCGGCGGTCTCTCGCAGGTTGGTCGCCAACGCAGCAGCCTGCCGCGCCACCCTGGTTTCGATAGTCGTGAACCCTGCCGGTGCGGCGAGCGCTTGCGCGATCAACTCATCAGCTGGGTCATAGATTTCGGCGCCGAGAGCTTCGTGCCGCAACGCAGCCTTCAGCCGGCGCAACGAGACCGCATCGAAACCGCCGACAGAACTGCACAGCAGTTCTACCGCTGATGCGGCATCCAAGGCTCGACGCCCCAAAGCGATCTCGAGCAACACGATCAGACCATTCACGCTGAACTCGTCGCGCACCGCACTGCGAGCACTCGACACACTCGTGACGACTTCAAGCGTGCGCAATTGGCGTGCGAGCGACGGAATCAATGACCCGGTGCGCACAATCACGGCCATGCGCGACCACGGCACCGACTCAAGCACGTGCTTCTCACGCAAGTTGCGAGCAATAAAAGCCACTTCTTCTGCCGGCGTTGCCAACTGATAGCTATGGATGCGCGACGGTGCCGTCGCGACCGCCGCCGACTTGCGCTGCTCTAGGAGCCCCGAAACCCCGATGCGCTGGGTCAGCTCAGTGATGGTCGCGCGCAGTACCGCGCTGTGCCGGTGCACCGAAGACAGGAAGCGTGTTTGGCAGTTGTCGAGTTCTAGCCGCGTGGACCATGCTGCAAGCACAGCAGGCTGCGCGCCACGGAATGACCCCGTACTGAGATCGGGATCACCGAAACCGACGATCGTGATGCCACGACTGGCTAGCGCGCGCAGCAGAGAAATGGTGGCCTCAGTGAGCTCGTGGGCGTCATCCACAATCACCAATCGCAGCCGATCGACCGCGGCGTAATGCCCCTCGGTGATGAGTGCCGCAGCCTCCGCAAGCAACTCGCTGGCATCGAAGTGCCGGTCGCGATAGCTGGCCTTCACGGCGTCGTACACAGAGATGAAGGCGGATGCCGCCACCCACTCCGGCCGGTCGGTGCGTTCGCCCAGCCGCGCAAGGTCTTGGGGCGTGACCCCAAACTCGACACAGCGCATCATCAGATCTCGCAACTCGGTACGGAACCCACGCAGCCGCCGAACCTCCTGATCGAGGTGGGCCGGCCAGGGTGCGCCACTGTTATCGGCAATCTCCCCGGCCAACAGCTCCGCGATGATTTGGTCTTGCTCGGCACCAGTGAGCAGTGTTGGCGCACCATCACCTGACACAGCAGCGGCCTCGCGAATCACCTCAAAGGCAAGAGAGTTGGCAGTGCGCGCCATCGGCCCCAAGGTTGGAGCATCAATGCGTGCCGCAAGTCGATCCCGCAGTGCGGTGGCGCTCTGGCGGGTGGCCGACAGAACGACGATTTGTTCAGGAGACCAGCCACGAGCGTGCACGCGCTCGGCAACTACTTCAACGAGTGTTTCGGTCTTGCCTGAGCCTGGCGCCCCGACCACAATCGCGCTAACGCCATCGTTGAGCGCGACAACAGCGCGCTGTGAAGCGTCGAGCGTGTGCGGTTCGGCAGCCGCGATATCCGCGCGCCCAGGGGGCAATGTGACCATGAATCAACGTTATCTGGATGCGCTGACAGAGAACGGACATTCGCCGACTCTGGTTGTGTCGTAATCTGAGCGTGTGGACATAAGCATCGGTATCAACAACAGCCCCCGTGAGATCAACTTTGAGTCGGCACAGTCGTCGAGCGAGGTTGAGTCGATCATTGCCGAGGCATTGGACTCGGATGCCAAATACGTGAGCCTGCGCGACGCAAAGGGCAAGCTTTACATCGTTCCGACCGTGGCTGTCGCCTACGTCGAACTCGGTGAAGAAGAATCCCGCCGCGTTGGATTCGTGGCCTAGCGTGGAACTGCTCTTCGTCACGGTCATCGGTGCGTCGATCGCCGCAATCTTGCGTTACGCGCTGCCGTCGCGCGGCATGTATGGCAGCGCGCTACTGCCAGCCGTCGGTGCTGCTGTAACCGCAACAGTGTGGGTCGCGCTCGTCTGGGTCGGCTTCGCATTCGACGGAACCTGGATCTGGTTCATCAGCCTGCTTGCTGGCGGCGGTGCAGCTCTCACTACCGCGCTAGTGCTCCCGCGTCACCGCGAAGCTGCGGATGCTCGCGCATTCAAGGAGCTCGCACACCACTAGCTCGCCCGCGCACGAAGCTAGGCCGTAAGGCCGAGCGCATCCATGCGACGGGTGTGCGCAGCGATGAGTTCCGTGAATACCGGTTCGACCTGCGCCTCGGTTGATCGAGTGTGATCGGGGAAGACGAGAGCTGAGCGAGCCACGAGCATCATGTCCCCCATGAGACGACGGCCCCACATAGCGAGCCGTGAATCGAGTCTCGGGTTGGCGTCGATCGCTGCCTGCAAGTATTCGGCAAGCACACTCTCACCAGATTCCCCGGACAGGATTGTTGCCAAGCGCGTGTGCGATTCGGTGGGAAGTCCTTTGGCGAGCCTCACATAGAAGTCGTCGAAAAATCCTGCGCTGAGGTAGGCAGTAATCATTGCCTCGTACCAGTCGGAGCCGCGAGCAATACGCTCGAACTCATCGAATGCTTCAGTAAAGGGGTCCATTACTTCCGCTGGCGAACCGCCTGCCTGAGTAATTTCTGCGACGAGAGCACGATGCTTGCCCAGCGACAACTCAGCAGCTTTACCAATCGCAGTTTTTGCTGCGGTCGTTGGGGCGTTGGCGATGACCCGAGACAGGTTCTCAAAAATCATGAGCTGCACGTAGGCGGCACGCCCCAGAAAATCAAGGATGTCGGGCGCGAACTCCGCGAGGGCTACTTTTTCAGTCGCCAAAATATCAGATCGTGACCGAAGGCGAGGCAATTCGATGCGACCTGGCTTGTGCGAAAACCACTTAACCACGCAGCCAGCTTAGGGCGTGTTAGTGGCGTTCGTGCCCTCAACAACTCGCCTCGCCGCCTCAATTCACTGCTTCACCCCAGCGCAACCCGCTAAACTTCGGGCATCCCCCCGAATCTGGAGGGGGTCCGGCGCCCCAGGTCAAAGAGGGCGCATCGCACCTAGACGGGCTTCATACGTGACTTTCTCAGAACTCAATATCGATCAGGACATGGTCGATGCACTTGCAACCAAGGGCATCCTCGAACCGTTCCCGATTCAAACTCAAACCATTCCCATGGGTCTTGCTGGTCAAGACATCATCGGCCAAGCAAAGACCGGTACCGGCAAGACGCTCGGCTTCGGCCTCCCCGTGTTGCAGTCGCTTGGCACCGACCCCGCGCCCGGAGTGAAGGCCCTTATTGTTGTGCCGACTCGCGAGTTGTGTGTTCAGGTAGCCGAAGACCTCGTGCTCGCAGCATCCAATCGCTCAACCAAGGTCGCAGCGATCTATGGTGGAAAAGCGTACGAAGGTCAGGTCGAACAGATCAAGGCCGGCGCCCAGGTCATCGTTGGTACGCCCGGTCGTTTGCTCGACCTTGCTAGCCAGCGCATGCTGTCGCTGAAAGACATCACGGTGATGGTCTTGGATGAGGCAGACAAGATGCTCGACCTCGGCTTCCTCTCCGACATCGAGAAGCTGTTCGCGCAGACTCCTCCCACACGCCACACCATGCTGTTCTCGGCAACGATGCCCGGCCCAATCGTGGCTCTGGCACGTCGCTTCATGAACAAGCCGATCCACATCCGCGCCACCGACCCCGACGAGGGTTTGACGCAAAAAAACATCAAGCACATCGTTTACCGTGCACACAACCTCGATAAAGATGAGGTCATTGCGCGCATCCTGCAGGCTGACGGTCGCGGCAAGACTGTTGTGTTCACGCGCACCAAACGTGCGGCAGCCAAGCTAGTTGAAGAGCTCAACGATCGCGGCTTCAACGCTGCGGCAGTGCACGGTGACCTCAACCAAGAACAGCGTGAGCGCGCCATGGCTGCGTTCAAGGCTGGCAAGAAGGACATTCTCATTGCGACGGATGTTGCGGCTCGCGGTATTGACGTCAATGACGTCACGCACGTGATCAATCACACCATCCCCGACGACCATGACACCTACCTGCACCGCGCCGGCCGTACCGGTCGCGCAGGCAAGACCGGTGTTGCTGTGACGTTTGTTGACTGGGCAGACATGCTCAAGTGGACGCACATCAACAAGGCCCTCGAGATGGGCATCCCCGAGCCGACCGAAACATACTCGTCGAGCCCGCACCTCTTCACTGACCTCGACATTCCAGAGGACACCAAGGGTCGCCTTCCTGGCTCGCACGCTCCTGCTGTTCGCACGGCGACGTCGGGCGGATCGGGTTCAAGCGCTGGCGGTCGTTCAGGCTCAGGCGGTCGTTCAGGCTCAGGCAACGGCCGAGGTCGCGACTCGCAGCGCTCCGGCGATGGCTCGTCACGACCACCGCGTAACCGTTCGCATGCAACCGGGTCCGATTCAGATTCCAGTAGCGATACTGGCTCCGTTACCAGCGCACGCTCATCCGGCGACAATGTTCGTCCTGAAGGTGGCGGAACCCACGATGGTGGAGCACCTGCGCGTCGCAAGCGCACTCGTCGCCGCCGCGGTGGCAACGAAGGCGCACCGGCTGCGCCCCCGAGCGCCTAACACCCGCGAGACAGCCGTTTCAAGAAAGCCCCACCTCGTGTGGGGCTTTCTTCGTTAGTGCGGCGGGAATGACACGGAGCCTCAGCCTCTCTCCGCATGGTGCGCGGGCGACTCTGGTTTTATCCGCAGAACAGGCGCACACTGGGAGAAACGTTCCTCAGCGCACGGTAGGCAAGGAGGAGAACAATGCCGGTGCAACAGAAGAACTATTCGCCAGACTTCATGCCTGTCCTCTCAGCGGGGTGTCACCGAGCCCCTCGCAAGGGCGGATGCTTCATGGAGTTCGCCTCCTACCTTGCTGGAGAGAAGTGGAGCGACCACCCCTCGTGTACGCACCCGGCGCTAGCTGTAGTTCCCCGGGACGTTGTGATCGTTTGAGTTAGCGAAGACCTCCGGCAGGATGTGGGTACCACCCTCACATCCTCGACCGAAGGTCTTCATGAC
>NZ_BAAAKW010000062.1:0-28228 GCF_039527955.1 Rhodoglobus aureus
TCATCAAATGTCGGTATTGTGCGGTCAAGGAAGTGCAACCCTTCTCGGAGTGATCTCAATAACCACAACTTAGAAGGTGTTGCACTTCCGCTTAGAACCCGGGGGAGCAAGATCTCTCGTCTGATTTTGCGGTGAGCAATCAGGTCCCGAAGACACAGCCACCCGGTTGAACTCGACCGGTTTCGGCCGCGGGACACGGTGCGGCGCGCGGGACCGCGCCCGCGGCCCTAGATAACAATTTCGTCGCGAGGGTTGCAAATCTTTAGTTCGTAAAGTTTACTAACAAACATGACAATGGGGTTCACGAACGGAAAAGCATTACGGCCAACGGCGAAAGTGCTGCCAGAGCACGCGAGAAATCACAACCGCTCGCTCGTGATCCAAACGCTCTACCGTCAGGGTGAACTCAGCCGCGCCGACATCGCCCGCGAAACCGGCCTCACTCGTGTCACGATCTCCGACCTCATCGCCGAACTGATCATCGATGGTCTCGTCGTCGAAACCGGGCAGCGCGAGGGCAGCCGACCAGGCAAACCCGCGACCATGCTGGAACTCAACTCCGAAGCATTCCAGATCGTCGGCGTCGACCTCAGCGACTACAGCATCTTCCGCGGTGCCGTCATGGACCTGCACGGAGCAATCCGGCACCGTCACGAGATTCCTCTGACCGACAGCAGCGGTGCGGATGCCACGGCAAAAGTCATTGCACTCGTTGACGCCCTTCTCGCTCAGGTCACCCGCCCCGTGCTCGGCGTTGGCATCGGATCACCCGGTGTCGTCGATCTTGCCGGTGTCGTGCTGAGCGCGCCCAACCTCGGCTGGAACGACCTTCCGCTGCAGAGCATGCTCGCTGAACGCTTTGAGCTGCCCATCGTCGTCGCCAATGACGCTAACGTTGCGGCGCTCGCCGAACACAGCTTCGGCGGCGCTGCCAGCGACATGATGCTCGTCAAAGTTGGCCACGGTGTCGGCGCCGGGCTGCTCCTTGGTGGCATCCCCCTCTTCGGCAGTACATTCGCTGCTGGCGAGATTGGTCATGTCGTCGTCGGAACCGACGGTGGCATGGAATGTGCGTGCGGCAAGACCGGGTGCTTGGAAACTTGGTTAGCAACACCGCGGTTAGATGCAGCCCTTGCTGTGACATCCGATGACAACGCACGAAACACAGTTTTGGCAGAAGCAGGGCAACGCCTCGGTATCGCTCTCGCCCCTGTCGTCGGCGCGCTCAATCTCTCAGAGATTGTGTTGAGCGGACCGACCTCACTACTTGAAGGTGCGCTTAAAGACGCCACCGTCGAGACACTCCGCACGCGAACGATGGCTAAGTTCCATGGCGATCTGACCGTTCGGATGACAGCGCTCGGAGAGGACATTGTCATGCGCGGTGCAGCCGTGATGGTGCTCTCCGCGCAACTCGGAGTCTCATAGTCGAGCTCCATGCACTACGAGGTGTCCAGCTTTTCCGCTGACACCATCGCCCTAGGAAAGGAAAAACATTGAGGAAACTCAGTATCGCGGCGCTCGGCGTCGTGGCAGCGTTGGCTCTCGCAAGTTGTTCGGCGGGTGACGGCGGCAGCAGAGAGGCAGAAACTGCTGACCTGCGCGTGTGGTTGGTAGGAACGGATACGCCTCAAGAGGCCCGTGACTACCTGATCGACACGTTCGAGTCAGAGAACCCCGGATCAACTCTCACGATCGAAGAGCAGGCGTGGGGCGGTCTCGTCGACCTTCTCACCACCAACCTCTCCGGCAGCGACAGCCCCGACCTCGTCGAGGTTGGTAACACCCAGGCAGCAGCATTCACGTCGGCGGGCGCATTCCTCGACCTTACGGATGACTACGACGCTCTTGGTGGCGACGACCTGCTTCCCGGATTCGTTGAGGCCGGATCGTATGACGGCAAGTTCTATGCGGCACCGCTCTATTCCGGTTCGCGACTCGTCTTCTACAAGAAGGATGCACTGGCGGCAGCAGGCCTGAGCGTTCCGACCACCCTTGACGAGTACGTCAGCAACGGTGAAGCGCTGGCCGAAGCCAACCAGGGCGCATCCGGAATCTGGTGGCCAGGACAAGACTGGTACAACGCTCTTCCCTTCATCTGGGAGAACGGTGGCGAAGTAGCCACATTCGAGAGCAGCGGCTGGAAGTCACAGTTCTCCTCACCAGGGTCAATCGCCGGACTTGAACAGGTTCAAGAGGTTATGACGAAGGCGTCGCGTGCGCCGAAGGATGCCAACGAAACCAACCCACAGGTCGGCTACTGCGAGGGAACCACCCTTCAGTTGTCTGCACCCAGCTGGGTGAAGTGGTCGATCTTGGCTCCGCTCGACGCTGAGACCCCCGGTTGCCCCGATGAGGAAGCAAACCTCGGTGTCTACGCCATGCCAGGTAAGGATGGCGGCGCAGCGCAGGTCTTCGCTGGTGGATCGAACATCGCTGTCTCGGCCAACTCGGCACACCCTGAGCTCGCCAAGAAGGCTTTGGCGATCATCCTGAGTGACGAATTCCAGTCGATTTATGGCGCCAACGGTCTCGTGCCGGCCAAGCTTTCGCTGGCCGACACCCTAGGAACGGATGAGGTTGCCGCGGCAATTTCTGAAGCTGCCGGTGCTGCACGACTGACCCCTCCATCCCCTAAGTGGGCTGACGTTGAAGCTTCGGGTGCACTCACCGACTTCTTCGTTCAGATCGCTCAGGGTGGCGATGTGAAGTCACTTGCGAAGGATCTCGACGCGAGAATCGACAGCATCCTCAACGGTTAGCCCTGTGTGCCGGAAACGGTACAGGCTCTAGAAAAAGGGTGCTCGGCTCGGTCGCGCATGACTGAACCGAGCACCCGTTTCGTTGCCATCGCCCTAGGAAAAGGTTCGAGGCACAGTCCAATATTAACCGGGAGATCTTATGTCACCGAACCCCTCACTCGATATTGCTCCAAGCGATGTCGACGGTGACCGCCTAGTTGCACCTTCGCAGCCGGGCAGTCAGCGTGCGGTAAAGAAGCTACCCGCGCAGTTCACCCCCTATTCTTTGCTGATTCCTGCGACCGTAGTATTGGCCGCGGTAGTCGGTTGGCCGCTGGTCCAACTCGTGATTATGTCGTTCCAAGAGTTCGGTCGCGCGCAAGTATTTGGCGCACCGTCACCTTTCATCGGGTTCGACAACTATGTTGAGGTCCTGACAGATCAGGCGTTCTGGTTGGTCATGTTCCGCAGCTTCGCTTTCGCCGCGGTGTGTGTCAGCAGCACCATGGTGATGGGCACGTTGATCGCCTTGCTGATGAGTGCGCTCGGCAAAGTCATGCGGCTCATCCTGTCGATAGGGCTGCTGTTGGCGTGGGCTATGCCCGCACTGACCGCCACAATCGTGTGGGGGTGGATGTTCGACACCGGCTACGGCGTAGTGAACTTCGTTCTCACCCGGTGGTTTGGTCTCGACTATGCGGGCCACTCGTGGCTCATCGAGCCGCTCAGCTTCTTCTTCGTCGCCGCGCTCATCGTTATCTGGGGAGCGATACCGTTCGTTGCCTTCACGGTCTACGCGGGGCTCACCCAGGTGCCCGACGAGGTGCTCGAAGCTTCGCAGTTGGATGGTGCGGGGCCCGTGCAGTGCTTCAGACTCATTATTTTCCCGTACCTGCGTTCCATCTTCCTGGTGGTCCTCATCCTGCAAATCATTTGGGATCTTCGCGTCTTCACTCAGATTTTCGCGCTGCAGGGAATTGGCGGCATCAAGGAACAGACCTCAACTTTGGGTGTCTACATCTACCAAAACTCGCTCGGAACTGGGGAGTACGGCACCGGTGGTGCGATTGCGGTCATTACCGTGATTGTGATTACTGCGATCTCGTTCTACTACGTTCGCCAAAGCGTCAAGGAGGAAGAGCTGTGAAAAAGTTCTTATTGAGTGCGATCGCGGCCGTGATTACGGCATTCTCAATCTTTCCTGTCTATTGGATGGTGCAGACCTCATTCCAGCCGAATAACGAGATCCTCGGGTCTGAGGTCAACTTTTGGCCACAGACTTTCACCCTGCGCAACTATGAAACGGTGCTGTTCGATACGACGCGCTCGCAGTTCATGCCGGCGCTTGGCAACTCGATTGTTGTGACCGTCTCGACGGTTGTCATCGCCCTAGTTTTTGCGTTCTTGGCTTCACTAGCGGTGACCCGCTTTCGGTTCAAGAGCCGTAAGGGTTTCATCCTGACAATCCTGATCGTGCAGATGATCCCGGCTGAAGCCATGATCGTTTCCACTTATCGCGTGCTCGACAGCTGGTCGCTGCTCAACACGATCATGGGTCTCACGATTGTGTATGTAGCGACCGTGTTGCCCTTCACTATCTGGACGCTGCGCGGGTTCGTGAACGGGGTGCCGGTTGAGCTCGAAGAGGCGGCCATGATTGACGGTCTTTCGCGTTCGGGAGCGTTTTGGCGCATCACTTTGCCACTGCTCGCGCCCGGGCTCGTTGCTACGGGTGTGTTCGGCTTCATTCAGGCGTGGAACGAGTTCTTACTCGCCCTCGTCGTGAACTCGCGCCCCGAAATGATGACCCTTCCCGTGTGGTTACGAACGTTTCAAATCGCCAACGGCACCACCAACTGGGCGGCAATCATGGCTGGCTCAACGCTGATGGCAATCCCCGTCATCATCTTCTTCCTGGTCGTTCAAGGGCGGATGACGAGCGGTCTCGTTTCGGGGGCGGTGAAGGGGTGACTGCGATCTACAAAGTCGGCGTTGATATTGGCGGAACCAAGACGGATGCCGTTGCCATCGACGAGCACGGCGCGATTGCTGAGCGGGTGCGCGTTCGTTCCGGCATCGGGCCCGACGCGCTCGTCGCATCCACTGTTCAGGCGCTCGAAAAGTTGGCGAGCAGCGTTGGTGTGAACGCGATCGATTTCAGGAGCATTGGTATCGGCATTCCGGGAACAGTGGTGGATGGTTGTGTTTCCCATGCGCTCAATCTGGCGATCGATGGCCTCGACTTGGGCGCAGAACTTGATGCCCGGTTGGGCCGAAGCGTCAGCATCGACAACGATGTGAATGCGGCAGCGCTCGGCGCATTCCATCTCTTGGAGAACGACCCGAGCCATTCCATGGCTTTCCTCAATTTGGGCACAGGGCTGGCCGCGGGGCTCGTACTTGGAGGCTCCCTGTGGCGGGGCTCACGCGGCGCGGCGGGAGAGATTGGGCATGTGCCGATTGACCCTGATGGGCTTGAGTGTCCTTGCGGGCAGCGCGGCTGCCTCGAGACTGTGGCATCCGGGTCGGGAGTGGCGCGCATGTGGCCTACCAACTCTGATCAGCCGACGACTGCACTATTTGAGGCTGCGGCATCCGGAGACCTCCAGGCAATCGCCGTGCGCGCCCGGCTCGTAGAGAATGTTGCTGCGGCAGTGCGCCTTCTCGTGCTCACGATTGATGTGGATTCCGTAGTGTTGGGTGGCGGCGTCGCCACTCTCGATGATCTGCTCGATGATGTGCGAAAAGTGCTTGCGCGGTGGGAGACCACTTCGGCATTTCTCGCCTCAATCGGGTTGAGTAGTCGAGTGCACGGATTGCCGCCAGGGTTTCCTGCAGC
Source organism: Rhodoglobus aureus (assembly GCF_039527955.1). Classification (NCBI taxonomy): domain Bacteria; kingdom Bacillati; phylum Actinomycetota; class Actinomycetes; order Micrococcales; family Microbacteriaceae; genus Rhodoglobus; species Rhodoglobus aureus. The sequence goes on from NZ_BAAAKW010000062.1 coordinate 5,581, forward strand.
GGCTGTTGGTGCCGCGATGGTGAGTAGTGAGACGACAGCAACACTGACGAGAAGCGCGATTAGCGCAAGAGGGTTATAACGTGGCAGAAGTAGTAATTGTTGATTCGAAAGAGGCTGCCGGCGAGGTTTCTGCAGACCTCATCGAGGCACTCGTGCGCCGAACACCGGATGCCGTCCTCGGCCTAGCGACGGGGTCGACGCCCTTAACAACATGGTCTGCGCTCGCGGCTCGTGCCCTCGATCTTTCTGCTGTGCGGGGGTTTGCTCTCGATGAGTATGTTGGATTGCCTGCTGGGCATCCTGAGAGCTACCGTTCGGTGATTACTCGGGAGGTTGTTGAGCCTCTCGGGTTGACGCCGTCGCTGGTGCAGGTGCCGGCGGAGAGTGGCCCGGTGGAAACAGCGGGGGCCGACTATGAACGCGCGATCGTTGCTGCAGGCGGCGTTGATCTCCAGATTTTGGGGATCGGGTCGACGGGTCATATTGGTTTCAATGAGCCGGGGTCGTCGTTTGCGTCACTCACCCGGGTGAAAACGCTCACGCAGCAGACCCGGCTCGATAACGCGCGCTTCTTTGACTCGACCGAATTGGTGCCGACGCACTGTGTCACGCAGGGGCTCGGCACGATTCAGCGTGCTGGGCACCTGGTGCTGATCGCGTTTGGTGAAGCGAAAGCCGCGGCGCTCGCGGGTGCCGTGGAGGGTCCGGTGACGGCGAGCCTGCCTGGGTCGGCAATTCAGTTGCACTCGACCGTCACGGTAATTGTGGATGAGGCTGCGGCATCCGAGCTGAAGTTTGCCGACTACTACCGCTATTCGTGGGAGAACCGCCTTGATTGGGAGCGGCTGCACTAGCGCAGCGAAGGCTGCCGCGAAAGTGCCGCAACAGCCCCTAGCGGAAGATGATGGTGCGCGCACCATCGAGCAGCACGCGATCTTCGGCAAACCACTTCACGGCCTGCGTGAGGGTGCGGCTTTCTTCGTCTTGACCGATTGAGACGAGTTCGCTTGACGTGCTGGCGTGATCAACCCGCACGACGTTCTGTTCGATTATGGGCCCCTCGTCGAGGTCGCTTGTCACGAAGTGCGCGGTGGCGCCGATGAGTTTCACTCCGCGAGCGTGTGCCTGCTTGTAGGGGTTTGCGCCCTTGAAGCCGGGGAGGAAGGAGTGGTGAATGTTGATGATTTTGCCGCTTAACTGTTCGCACAGCTCGGGTGACAGAATCTGCATGTAGCGGGCGAGCACAACCAGTTCGATGTCGTGCTGCTCAACAACCTCGAGGATGCGGTCTTCGAAGGCCAATTTCTGGCCGGGAGTGGTGACCGCGTGTGACTCGAACGGCACTTCATAGAATGTGGCGAGCGAACCCAGGTCGGGGTGATTGCTCATGATGAGCGGCATATCGATCGCTAGCTGGCCGGCGCGCTGGCGGTAGAGGAGGTCGTTGACGCAGTGTCCGGCTTTGGACGCCAACACAAGGGTGCGCAGGGGGCGCCCCACAACGTCAAGCTGCCATTCCATCGCGTAGCGCTCGGTCACGGGGGCGAGAGCCTGCTCGAAAACTTCGCGCGGAGCATCCGACTCCACCTGCAACCGCATGAAGAAGCGGCCCGTGTCGCCGCTGGAGAACTGCTGCGACTCGGTGATGTTTCCCCCGGCCTCAACGATGGCGCCACTAATGGCGTGCACGATGCCGGGCCTGTCGTCACAAGTGAGGGTTACGATCCAGTGCATTGAGGTGGTCACGGAATCAGCGTACCGGTGCCAGCGGTAAGCTAAGTCAAACATGAGCACGCCACGTACTTCACCATCATCCTCGTCATCTCAGGCGTTTCCTTGGGCGGGTCTTTTCACCCTCTCGGCGCTGATCTTCACTTCGGTTACCAGCGAGTGGTTGCCCACCGGATTGTTACCGGAGATCGCGGCCGAGCTGTCGGTTTCGGAATCGCAGGTCGGCCTGCTCATCACGATCTTTGCCGCGACCGTCGTGCTCTCGACAGCACCGCTCGCCGCGCTCACCCGCAATCACTCGCGCAAGAAGCTTGTTATTGCGGTGCTGCTGGTCTTCGTAGTCGGCAACCTGCTGGCCGCGGCAGCACCCAACTATGCGGTGCTCGTCGTTGCCCGCGTGATCGGCGGACTCTCACACGGCCTCTTCTGGGCTGTTGTCGGTGCGTACTCCGCCCACCTCGTTCCGCCGCATCAGGTCGGTCGTGCCGTTGCTGTCACGAGTGCGGGAGCTACTGCTGCCTTCGTGCTCGGGGTGCCGGTCGGAACTGCCCTCGGCCACGCTCTCGGATGGCGGCTCGCCTTCGTCGTCATTGCGGTCATCATCCTCGCGCTCACCATCATGGTGGTGCGCGTACTTCCGCCGGTCGACCACCAGCAGCCCCTTGCCACTGGCGAGATATCGATCCCGTTGCGCAAAGACCGTTCGGTTCCCGGCGTGATTTACGTGTGCATTCTTGTGGCGCTCGTGATGCTCGGCCACAACCTCTTCTATACCTACATCGTTCCGTACCTCATCGGACCGGCAGGCACCGAGCCCGGTGCTGTCGCTGGTGTGCTCCTCATTTTCGGTGCTGCTGGTGCAGTTGGGCTTGCGCTCGCCGGCCTTCTCATCGACCGCTTCCCTCGCAGCATCATCGCCGTCACCGTCGCCCTCGTGGCAATCTGCGCGGCACTGCTCGGCATGTTCCCCGATGAGCCGTGGATCATGTTCCCCGTCATCGCGATCTGGGGAATGGCGTTCGGTGGAGTGCCCGCGATGATTCAGACGCGACTGCTGCAACTTGTCTCGCCACGCATGCGCGACGTCGGCTCGGCCTACCTCACGACCTCGTTCAACATCGGCATCGGCGGCGGCGCACTCTTAGGTGGCATCCTTCTCGACCAGAAGGGTGTCATCTCGCTACCGTTCGTCGACGCCGCAATCCTCGGTGTCGCCGTCGTGTTCGCGGTAGTTGGTGGCGAACTGCTTAGGCGTCGTGCTGACCGGGCTGCGGCAGTTCGAGACCAGCAGCCCACACCGCCTGCACCCTAAAGTCGGCGTCGAGCAACACGGCGTCGGCGGCGAATCCGGGCGCAAGCGAGCCTAGGTCGCCTTCGCGCCCAATCGCGCGGGCAGGCACTGCGGTTGCTGCGGCAACAGCCTGAGGCACGCTCAAGCCAACCTCGGTGACGGCTCGACGCACCGCGACATCCATTGTCAGAGTTGAACCGGCAATCGAGCCGCCGTCGCTCAACCGAGCAACGCCATTGGTCACCGTGACGTCGAGGGAGCCGAGCGTGTAGTGCCCGTCGCTCGCGCAGGCAGCGGCCATCGCGTCAGTAACTAACGCGACGCGGCCAGGGGCCGACGCGAACAACATCTTCACGACATCCGGATGCACGTGCACGCCGTCATTGATGACCTCGAGTGTCACCGACTCACGACTGATCGCCGCAGTGATCGGACCGGGAGCGCGGTGGTGGATGCCATTCATGGCGTTAAAGGCATGGGTCAGCAGCCGTGCGCCGGCGTCAAACGCGGCGAGGGTTTGGTCGTAGTCAGCCGAGGTGTGGCCAACGGCAACCGCGACGCCCGCTTCTGTGAGCTGCGCGATCGCATCCAGTGCGCCGTCGAGTTCTGGGGCCATGGTGATGTGCTGCAGTGTGCCTGCGGCGGCAGCGAGAAGTTCGTCGATCTCGCCGGGCGTAGGATTGCGCAGCACGTCAGGGCTATGGGCGCCTTTGAACGCCGCATCGAGAAATGGGCCTTCGAGGTGGCTACCGAGCACGAGCGGATCGATCGCTGTTAGTTCGGCGATCGCGGCCAGGTTGTGCATGAGGCTTGCATGGTCACCGCTGACGAGTGAGATAACCGAGCGGGTGGTCCCATGGGCGCGATGTACCGAAAGCGCGCTGCGGATCGCGACTGCACCATCGTCAAAGGCTGCCGCATTGCCGCCGTGACAGTGAATGTCGATGAATCCGGGGGTGAGGTAACTGCCGGCCGCGTCGGTGATTGCGCTGTCGTTGTCGGCGTGCACGCGCCATTCTTTGCCGACCCCGGTAGCGGTGATCGTGTCGCCGCTCCACGCGACCCAACCGTCGGCCACAAGCTCGGCGCCGGTGACCAACTGCGCAGAATGGATGACGTGGTCGTTCACGATTGTTGACTCATCTCGGGTACGCGGTTGTAGGCGATCTCTGCGGCATCAAGCCGCGGGGCATAGTCTGCCAGACGACGAGTGAAATCGTTCCAATCGTGGACCGAGCGCGGAGACCACGCGATCTCGGCCGCCGCGATGATGCGGGGGAATGCCATATATTCCAGATCGCGCACGTTATCGATTGTTTCAGTCCAGATGGGTGCTTCGATACCCAGGATGTGCTCATCAGTGATCCCTTCGACGATCGCCGCAGGGTCCCAGTGGTAGGCATCGCTCAACGTTGTTGGGCCGTCTGCCCATTCCAACCCGAGCTTCTCGTCACTGGCATATTTCATATCCAGATAGATTGCGTCGGCGGGCGACATAATCATGCGGCCACCCTGCTGAATGAATGAGTTCACCCGCTTGTCGGCATCCTCTCGAGGGGTCACGTAGCTCCAGTACTGGCCAATCGTGCCTTCGGGCAGATCGCCACTGCGCCCCAGCTCGTGCCAGCCGATGAGGGTTTTGCCGTGGCTCGTCGCGATCTCCGTCGCTCGCTTGATGAAGGCCAGGTAATCTTCGTCGCTGGTCGCGAGAGATTCGTCGCCGCCCAAGTGAAGGTACGGGCCCGGCGTGAGTTCGCTGACCTCGCGAAACACGTCATCCAGAAACTGGTACGTCACCTCTTTGTCGATGCAGAGCGAGCTGAAACCTACTTCGATGCCCGCGTACGGCTCGCGGGCAACGTCATCACAATTGAGTTCGGGGTAGGCGACAAGCGCCGCATTGGTGTGACCGGGCACATCGACTTCAGGCACCACTGTGATGTAGCGGGATGCCGCATAATCGACGATTTCGGTGTAGTCAGCTTTGCTGTAGAAACCACCGTGGCCACCACCAACCGCCGTGGTCGCCCCGAGCGCGGTGAGGTTCGGCCACGAGTTGATGTGCAGGCGCCAGCCCTGGTCGTCGGTGAGGTGCAGGTGCAACACATTGAGCTTGAGCAGCGCCATTCGGTCGACGTAGCGCTTGACCGCAGCGACGTCGAAGAAGTGGCGTGCGACATCGAGCATGGCGCCGCGATAGGAAAAGCGGGGGTAGTCGTGGATCTCGATGCCCGCTACGAGCCAGGTCACGTCCTGTGTCGTGGAGGCTTCGATCGCGACCGGGAGCAACTGGCGCAGGGTCTGTACTCCGGCAAAAAGGCTGGGGACATCATCCGCTCGCAGTTCGATACGGGCTTCGGTGACGCTAAGGCGGTACCCGGGGGTTGGTAAGTCGGTGGCGCCAATAGTGAGAGAGATGGCACCGCTGGCGTCTTCTTGGTCGATGGTCAGGGCGAATCCGGTGGCGGGCTGCAGCAGTTCTGCTAGGTAGCGAGCAACGGCTTCCGCATCGCCGGGGGCGTGGATGCGCGTGCCAGCGGTGAGCTCGAAATGTCCGCTGCTGGCGCTCAAGTGCACGGGCGCGGGCATCACAGGGGGATTCGTCATTGACTTCCGATCGGCGAGGGGTTTGTCAGGGTTCCTAACTAACTACGACTAATTCTTGCAGGTTCTCGCTACGTTGACCAGCACCCGGTAGATTTGATGCATCCACCCATGTCGCAAGGAGCTCATCTGTGTCAACATTCCTTTCTCCTCTGTCTGAGGTAGACCCCGAGATCGCTGCGGTGCTCGCTCAAGAGCTGGGCCGTCAGCGAAATACCCTCGAGATGATCGCAAGCGAAAACTTCGTTCCGCGTGCCGTACTCGAAGCACAGGGTTCGGTTCTTACCAACAAGTACGCAGAGGGTTACCCGGGTCGCCGTTACTACGGCGGTTGCGAATTTGTGGATATTGCAGAGAAGCTCGCCATCGAGCGCGCCAAGAGCCTGTTCGGTTCCGCCTTCGCGAACGTTCAACCTCACTCGGGTGCTTCAGCCAACGCCGCAGTGCTGTCGGCTATCGCAAAGCCCGGCGACCGCATCCTCGGTCTCTCGCTTGATCACGGCGGGCACCTCACCCACGGTATGCGCCTCAACTTCTCCGGCAAGCTGTACGAAGCTCACGCCTATGGTGTAAATGAAGAAACCGGCGTTCTCGACATGGCCGACGTTCGGGCGAAGGCCATCGAGGTTCAGCCGCACGTCATCATCGCTGGCTGGTCGGCCTACACTCGCCAGCTCGACTTCGCTGCCTTCCGTGAGATTGCGGATGAAGTTGGCGCAGTCCTGTGGGTAGACATGGCGCACTTCGCCGGTCTCGTCGCCGCTGGCCTGCACCCGTCGCCGGTTCCTTTCGCCGATGTTGTGTCGTCGACCGTGCACAAGACCATCGGTGGTCCGCGCTCGGGCTTCATCCTCACCAATAACGTTGACTTCGCGAAGAAGATCAACTCGAATGTGTTCCCCGGTCAGCAGGGTGGACCGCTCATGCACGTGATCGCCGCCAAGGCGACCGCATTCATGCTTGCGGCAACTCCTGAATTCAAGGACCGCCAGGAGCGCACCCTTCGTGGCGCCAAGCTTCTTGCCGAGCGTCTCGTGCGTGACGACATGAAGGACCTCGGTATTGACGTGCTGACGGGAGGCACTGACGTGCACCTCGTGCTCGTTGACCTTCGCAAGTCAGAGCTCAACGGTCAAGAAGCCGAAGACCTGCTGCACTCCGTCGACATCACCGTGAACCGCAACGCGGTACCGGCCGACCCACGCCCGCCAATGGTGACCTCCGGGTTGCGCATCGGAACGCCAGCCCTCGCCACCCGCGGCTTCGACGACGCTGAATTCACTGAGGTCGCCGACATCATCGCCGAAACCCTCAAGCCCGGTGCAGACATCGCCGCGTTGCAGGCCCGTGCCCGCGCGCTCGCCGATGCCTTCCCGCTCTACGAAGGACTCGAGAGCCCCGGTAGTTGGGCATAGCCAGCACCAACCTGAGCTAATCAGCCGAAATCTGGGCCAAACAGGCACAACTAAAGAGCCCGTCGCCGTGTGAACATTGCGGTGGGCTCTTTAGCGTTTAATGGACATGGCAGTTGTGTAGGTGGCCAAACAGCGCGTTGGCCCGATTCGAACGGAAAACGATGACCGCAGTGAAACTTGACGGTGTTGCTACGGCAACCGCAGTAAAGAACGAACTGCGTGTTCGCGTCGACGCCCTCAAGGCCCGCGGCATCACGCCGGGCCTCGGCACCCTGCTCGTTGGTGACGACCCGGGGTCGCGTTCCTACGTTGCCGGCAAGCATCGCGACTGTGCCGAAATTGGCATCGAGTCGTTCCGCGTTGATTTGCCGGCCACGGCATCCGCTGACGAAGTTCGGGATGCCATTGTTGCGTTGAACGAAAACCCTGCTGTCACGGGCTACATCATTCAGTTGCCGCTGCCCGCCGGTCTCGATGAGAACGCGATGCTCGAACTTATGGACCCCGCAAAGGACGCGGATGGTTTGCACCCCACCAACCTCGGTCGCCTCGTGCTCGGTGTTGGCTCCACACTCGATTCGCCGCTGCCTTGCACCCCGGCCGGCATCGTCGAAATGCTTGAGCGCTACGCTGTGCCGATCTCGGGCAAACACGTTGTCGTTGTCGGTCGTGGGCTCACCGTCGGTCGCCCCATCGGACTGCTGCTCACCCGTAAGGGGTTGGATGCCACGGTCACGCTTACCCATTCCCGCACCACCCAGCTTGAAACCCACGTTCGCCAAGCCGACATCGTGGTTGCGGCAGTGGGGTCCGCTGGGCTTATCCGCCCCGAGTGGATCAAGCCGGGCGCCGCAGTGCTCGATGTCGGAATCACTCGCGTTGTCGATCCCGAAACCGGCAAGGGCCGTCTCGTGGGAGACGTTGATCCCGGTGTTGCCGAAATCGCCGGCTACCTGTCGCCGATGCCCGGTGGGGTTGGTCCGATGACCCGCGCCATGCTCCTCAAGAACGTCGTCGACGCGGCCGAACGGCTGTAACAGTGTCGATCAAGCGCCCTTCGGAGTCGCAGCCTCAAGCGAGGCAGCCTCACGTGATGCGGCCTCAAGGCGCGCCGCCTCAAGCGACGCCGCACCACCAGGCGGCAAAGCGCACGCCACGCAAACGCCGCTTTCCCTGGGCGCAAGTCTGGGTGTGGGCAGGCACGGTCGTCGCGATCGCTTTCGCTGTCGCGTTCGTACTGAAGGTGCTCGCTTAGCGCATACCGCTCACCAAGCTAGCGGTCGCGCAGGGCACCCTGCGACGGGGAGACGGCCTCCACGGTGGGTTGCCCCATCGCGTGCTCGGCGAAGGCTCCATCGAGGGCTACTCGCACCCGAGATGCTGTGTCGGTGTCGACGAGGGCGATGGCCACTCCGCTGAAGGGGCGCCCGAGCATCCGCGCCCCCAATGCACCGGCAGTCATAGCGGTCTCAACCGCGAGATCAATCTCGGTGGTAGAAATGCCGTATTCGTCGCGCAGGCTCGCATGGGAGGCATCGAGCAGCGCCCCAAGAAGTCGGGGTGTTTCGTCGCGGATCGCCAGTGCCGCGTCACGAACCCGCTGATTTTCGGTGACGCTGTGAAGGGTGCGACGCACATCGTCATCGGCTATTGTCGTCTCGAGCGCGTCGGCGGTGGGCCGATCAGTGTCGATTACTAGCAGTTCGAGCCCGGCGGTCTGCCAGTCGAGGGGGAGCAGTTCTGGGCGAATCTCGCCTTCGAGCCGCACGAGGGCGTGGTCGTCAAGCGCGAACACGCACGCAGCAACATCCGGGTGGTGGGGCAAATGGGCAACCTGCTCGCCTAGGTTCCACAGATCCGTCAGGGCTAGGGCAAGCGCGGCCTCCAGCGCCGATGACGAACCAAGACCGGCACCCACCGGAACCGTCGTATCGATGAACACCTCAACACCGCTGAGTTCGCGCTGGTTGGCGGATGCCGCCATCACCTCCTGCACAATGGCCAGTGCAATGCGGCTCCACCCTGCTGCACTTTCGTCGGTCGCGAGCTCATCGAGCTCCACCGTGACGAGTTCATCAACAAGAGCACTCGCAATGCGCACCGAACGATCGCTGCGAGTGGAGGCGGCGAGCACGGTGCGACGATTGATGGCAATCGCGAGTTCGGCATCCGTGTCGGGGCTATCGGCAGTGCCGAGAAGGGTGAGGCGACCGGGGGCCGACCACACGCCATCGGCGGGGTGACCGAAGACGGCCTCAAAGTCGACAAGGACGTCATCGCGAATATCTGACATGGGTGCTTCCTGATTGTGAGTTCTACGCCGGTAGGCTGTTGCGGTGAGCGCACCTACCGGAACCCAGTACATCATCACTCGCGTCACCGAACAGGGTGAGGCGCGAGCAACTGTAACTGAACTTGCTGCGTCGCTTCGCGAGTTCAGCATCGGCGGGGTTGATCTCGTTGAGTCGTACGCCGAATCGGCGATGCCTCCGTTCGCTGACGGCATTGTTTTGGTTCCGTGGCCCAACCGCATCGAAGACGGTCAATGGATGCTCGACGGCGCCGTTCAGCAACTCGATATCACTGAGGGCGATCGCAACAACGCCATCCACGGTCTGCTTCGCAACACGGGCTATTCGCTCATCGAGCGCACCCCGGAGTCGGTCACGTTGGGTGCCACAGTGTTCCCACAGCACGGGTACCCCTTCCGCCTGCATACAACGGTGCGCTACGAACTGGTCGAGAGTGGACTTCGCGTCACTCACACCGCCACCAACCTGTCGGATACCGCAGCCCCGTATGCGCTCGGCACGCATCCATTCTTCAGAATTGGCGACACCCCCATTGCGCAGCTCACGCTCACGATGACCGCCGATACTCGCTTCGAGTCGAACGAGCGCCTCATCCCGACCGGCGAAGTTGCGGTGGCAGGCACCGAGTTCGACCTCAGCGGTGGCCGCCCTGTCGGTGAGTTAGATCTCGACACCGCATTTGCTGGGGTTGAAGTGGTTGACGGGGTTGCAGCGCGACTTACGGCGCCTGACGGCCGCGAGCTTCGACTCACGGTTGACGAGAACTTCGACTTCGTTCAACTGTTCACGCCTCGCAACTTTCCGACCCTCGCTGGCGTCGGCCAGGCAGTCGCGATCGAACCGATGACGGGAGCGCCCAACGCCTTCAACACGGGTCGTGGCCTGCTGTGGCTTGAACCAGGCGTCGAGTTCGAGGCCAACTGGGGCGTTGAGTTCTCCGCATGAGGTGCTCCGAATGAGGCCCGAACCTAGCGCTCGCGATGCTCGACGGTGGCGACGCTATCTCGCCGCAGAACGTGCTGAAGCTGCAATCTATCGTGACCTCGCATCCCGCCGCAGCGGGGAAGAGCGCGAGATTTTGTTGGCACTCGCCACCGCCGAGAAACGCCACGAAGACCACTGGTTGACCCTGCTGGGGGATCGCGCCGGGCGGCCGCTGCCCACTGACCCCCGCACGCGGATGCTCGGATTCTTGGCCCGCCGTTTCGGTTCCGTCTTTGTGCTCGCGCTCGCGCAACGAGCAGAATCACGATCGCCGTATGTGGATGACGCCGACGCCACCGACACGATGGCCGCCGATGAGGCGGTGCACGAGGAAGTAGTTCGGGCCCTCGCCACTCGCGGTCGCCAACGCCTCTCCGGCACGTTTCGCGCCGCAGTGTTTGGAACCAACGACGGGCTCGTCTCCAACCTCGCCCTCGTGCTTGGCATGAGTGCCGCCGGCCTCCCCACGAACATTGTGTTGCTCACCGGAGTCGCCGGCCTGCTCGCCGGTGCGCTCTCGATGGCCGCCGGTGAATACGTGTCGGTGCGATCACAACTTGAGCTGGAGAACGCAGCAGCGCACGGCCCCATCGCCACCGATTCCGTCACCCATCTTGACGTCAACAAGAACGAGTTGGCGCTTGTCTACCGGGCTCGCGGAATGAGCGCTCAGGAGGCAGAGTTGCGTGCCGCAGACGTGCTGGCGGGTACGCAGTCACAGCCGGAGACGGCGACGTTTGCACACAATCCCATTGGCTCGGCGGTTGGGGCATCCGCCTCAAGCTTTGCGTTCTTTGCATCTGGCGCGGTTATCCCGGTGCTGCCGTATCTGTTTGGTGCTGAAGGCCTCACCGCAGTGTTCATCGCTGCTGCGCTCGTGGGGGTGGCCCTTCTCGTTACCGGCGCCATCGTCGGTTTGCTCTCGGGTGCGTCACCGCTGAAACGTGCCATGCGGCAACTGGCCATTGGCTACGGCGCCGCTGCGGCCACCTACCTCCTAGGTCTACTATTCGGGGTAAGCGTCGGCTAGTTCGGTGGCGGCGGGAACGGCGAGGAGGCGGCAATGACGACAGCGCTGATAGTGGTGGATGTTCAACGAGGCTTCGACGATTCCGAGTATTGGGGCGCCCGCAACAACCCCGACTGCGATTCAAATATTGGCATGCTGATTGGCCACTGGCGTCGTGAAGGTTGGCCCATCGTCTACGTTCGACACGATTCTTTGGATGCCGCGTCACCCCTGCACCCGAATGCCTCCGGTAATGAGTTCAAAGACGTGCTCTCTGGCACCCCTGAACTGCTGGTGTCGAAGTCAGTGAACTCGAGCTTTCATGGCAGCCCCGACCTCGATGCGTGGCTGAGAGCATCCGGAATCACCTCAATCGCAATCTGCGGGATCACGACCAACCACTGCTGCGAAACCACGGCGCGGGTCGGCGGCAACCTCGGCTATGACGTGACGTTTGTGTTGGATGCCACCCACACCTTCGACCGCATCGGGCCGTATGGCGAAGAAGTCACGGCTGACGAGCTCTCGACCATCACCGGAGTGAACCTGCACGACGAGTTTGCTCAGATCGTGGCGACCCGAGACCTGCTGGGTTCAGCCCCTGACGGGTTCATCGTCTAGAGCAGAGCCGAGTTGCGACCAACGGCGAACCAAATGAGTGACCCGATAAATGGCGCGATCAAAATCACGATCAGCCAGAGCAGTTTGGTGTTGGTCGGCATTGTGGAGTTGAAGACTTGCATGAGCGCGACGACGATGAGTGCGAGATAGGCGACGACTGCGAGGATCGGGATGATCCCCCAGAAGAGGGAGAAGTCAGACATGCAAGCCTCCTTTGTGGCTGAGCCAAGTCTACCGAGCATGACTCAATAAAGAGAGGTCTGATCAGCGTAGGGTGAAACGTGAGCCAGCCCGGGCATTGAGGTCACCCGCGATGGTGCGACTCCGCTCGACTTTGGTCTCGATGCCCTCACCGGCTATTCCGTTATTGAGGCCGCCGACAAGGATGCCGCAGTCGCGCTCGCGAAGACGAACCCCATGATTACGAGTGTGGTGGTGTACGAACTCGGTCACATGTAGTTGGGCGTTGCCGGGCGCAATCCGGCCGATTCTCAGTGGGTCAGGCTACTCTGAGAAAAGCTAACGGCGCTTCGGTCGCTGGGCAGCTCAGCCAAGCTTTAACGACGGGGCCCCCATGATTGACCATGTTTCTTCTCCTGCGGTTGTGAACCGCGATGATGTTGTTTTGCACGATGGACTTCTTGCACTGAGCAATGACACTCTGACGCCGCGCGAGGCTGTGCGCGATGATTTGCTGTTTCTTCGCGGTGTGCTCGACGATGCGGGCATCCGGTTTCTGCTGGTGCGTGGCGATGGTGAAACTCCGGTGTTGGCCGTCGATTGGAAAGATCGCAAGGCGCTCGGCTTTGCTTTGGTCGCTGCCTGCCAAAACGAGCCTTTCTACGTGAAGCCGGCTCGCATCAAGGAGAACGGCAAGCCCTTTGCTTCGGATGCTCGCGATAGCCCCGTGCTCGTCGCCGATGGCGTTCTAGTTTCGGCAATCAAGGCGAAAGCGATGATGCTGTTCCGCCCGCGCGTTGAACCTGCGGGCCGTCTCCGTTTTGATGCGCCATTTGGTGTGCGTCTGGAACTGTGGGAGTACGTGCGCGATGAGGTTGTTGCGCCCAATCCGAACGCGCTGATGCGTCGGTGGGTGCCGCGCACTGAAGCGATCGACGACACCGTCGACTTTTACGGTCAGTCGTGGCCGACCCTGAGCGGAATGTTTGAGCCGCTGGCCAGCGACATTCAGTTTGATATCGACATCGTGTTCTCTTGGGTCGATGGCGCTGAACTTGAGTGGCAGAAGGCGCGCGCCGCCCGTATGGCGAATTTTGTGGTCGGCGAGGGTGACGACTCTGAGGCGCGCTTTAGGCAGCTGGATGAGCTGAAGTACGCTCTGCGTTCGGTGCACCTGTTCGCGCCTTGGATTCGCAATATCTACATTGCGACTGACTCTCCCCGCCCAGCCTGGCTGGCCGAGCATCCGCGGGTCACATTGATGCGCAGCGAAGACTTCTTTGCGAACCACGACGACCTGCCAACCCACAACTCGCACGCTGTCGAAAGCCAGCTTCACAATATCCCGGGGCTGAGCGAGCACTTCTTGTATTCCAACGACGACATGTTCTTTGGTCGTTCCGTGAGCCCGGCTGCGTTCTTTACTCCTGGCGGTGTTTCAAAGTTCATTGAAGCCCGCACTCGAATCGGCTTGGGCGAGAGCAGCATCGAGCGCTCCGGCTTTGAGAACGCGGCGCGTGTGAACCGCCGACTGTTGCAGCAAAAGTTTGGCGCGACAATCACTCGGCACCTGGAGCACGCGGCAACCCCACTGCGTATTTCGGTGATGAAGGAGCTCGAGAAAGAGTTCCCTGAAGATTTCAAGCGCACTAGCGCCAGTGCTTTCCGCCAGGCTACCGATGTTTCGGTGACCAACTCGCTGTACCACTACTACGCACTCCTCAGCGGCAAGGCGATGATTCAGGCGGATGCCAAGGTCAAGTACGTCGACACGACGTCGCTGGGCGGTTTGCGCAAGATGCGTTCGCTGCTGCGGAAGCGCACCAGTGACTTCTTCTGCCTCAACGACGGCAGCTTTCCCGAGGTGTCGGCAGAAGATCGCGCGGCGGCAGTGCGCACGTTCCTCGACGAGTACTACCCAATCGCAGCACCGTGGGAGCTGCCTGAAGCCGAATAGCGGCGGGGCTTAGGCCGGGACGCTGCTGGCGACGATGTGCGGGTTTATGGCGGGGGCGATGGTGATGCCCTCTCTGCCCAAAATCTCGGCTGACTCTTCTGGGGTCACATAGGCGAGGTTGCTGTAGCTGCCGAGAGGCACGACTGAGTGCAAGACAGTTTCGTCGTAGACGTGCACTAGGTTGAATGACTGCGCGCCATCTTGGCTGCGGCTTCCTCCGACGGGCACGTTGAGGTCTTGCGTGTAGCAGGTGGCGGAGGCGACGGAGACGGGAATGCCCGCGAAGGTTGCCGCTGTGGAGTAGTGCAGGTGTCCGGCGATGATGCTGCGGATGTCGCTGCCGCGAATTACGGCGGCGAGGTCTTTCTGGCCGCGCAGTTCGACAGTTACCGCAAGGTCGAGCACGGCGGGCACTGGAGGGTGGTGCATGGCGAGGATGGTGCCGTGCGGTGCTGGGGTGGCAAGCACGTTTTGCAGCCACAGCAGCTGGGCATCCGTCACATGGCCGTAGTGGTGGCCGAGCACAGTGGAATCGAGGGAGATGATTCGCAGCCCGCTGATGTCGATGACCCGGTCGATGGGCGCTTCAGATGCGGGCTCGTCAAGCAGATTCGCGCTGAATGCGGAGCGGTTATCGTGATTGCCCATCACCCAAACAACACGGGCACCGAGGCGTTCTGCTACTGGTTCGACGATGTCGCGGATGGCGCGGTAAGCCACCGGGTCGCCCTTGTCGGCGAGGTCGCCGGTGAAGACGATTGCTTCGGGGCGGGAGCCGGATGCTTCGAGTTCGGCAAACAGTTGCCGCAGCTTGGCTTCGCTGTCGAGGGAGTCATAGAGCTTCCCCCCATCCGCCAAAAAGTGCGTGTCACTCAAATGCAACACGAAATGGTCGGGCCGTGGATACTGCGACTCGTAGCCGGTCATGGCTCTAGTCCAACACTTCTGTATGGATGCGAGGTGAACATCCTGCGGCAAGTTGCGGCGTGGCCCCGGTTTTAGGTGGATCGCAGCGCAACTTGTGGCCCCATTGGGGGGCGTGTCCGCCAATGGCGGAAACGAAGTGGTCTCGGGGTGGCCCCGCTTGGGGGCCGCGCTGCGCTTCACAAAGGGGTTAGCCTCGAATTAAGTGCGTTCGGGGAGCGTTTTTTGGGGGATAGATGAGCGACAGTGCTGTGACCGCGCAACCGACCGCTTCCGTGTCGGATGCGGAACTAGTGCCGGCTGCGACGCCCGCACCCGCACCCGCACCCGCACCCGCGCAGACGCCAGCGCAGATGCCGACTCCAGAGACGCTGGAGGACCGCCCGGCTGCATACTCAGTAATTGCTGAGCTCTTCCGGACGCAGACGGATGTCCCGCCTCGCAACATCCTGAGGCGTGTATTCGGTGTGAGCCCGTTGCATGCGGATGCCCAGAGTTGGTTCTCTGGCGCACACGGCGAGCTAAGGGTGGGGGAGTTGCTTTCGCGCCTCGGCCCAGAGTGGACGGTGCTGCACGCTGTACCCGTCGGAAAGGGCGAAAGCGACATCGACCATGTGGTGATCGGCCCAGCGGGCGTGTTCACGATCAATACGAAACGTCACCGCAGGCAGAAGATCTGGGTTGGCGAACGCATGTTGATGGTGTCGGGCCACAAGACCGACCACTTGCGCAACTCCCGATATGAGGCGAAGCGCGCATCCAAACTGTTGTCCGTCGTGACGGGTACGCTCGTCGAAGCGTACCCGGTACTTGCGATTGTCGATCCGGCATCGTTCACCTTTAAGCAGCGACCGAAGGACGTCAGCATCATGGATGCTCGTGCCTTGCCTCGCTGGCTCAACCGCCGTAAGCCCGTGCTCTCCGCCAAAACGGTGCAACGCATCTCGTCGGCCGCCGTCGACCCGCGCACCTGGACCCGCAATGCGGACCTCACCATTGATCCCGCCTACCTCGACCGCTTTCGCGCACTCGACAACGAGGTCACGCAAGCGTGGCGTGTGCGGATGCTCTGGGCTCTTGCCGTGTCGATCGGCGCGGGTATCGCGGTGATCGCCTTTCTGCTCCCGCTGGCGAACGAGTTACTCGGCACTGTTGGCGGGTTGGGCTAACGCTGCGCCTCAGCGCCCGCTAGTCCCGCCAGCTGTGCTGAGGCACCCATCCGAGCATCCGCTCAGCCTTGGCGGTCGACGTGAGTGACGTGTTGACCCCGAGCTCGCCACGGACCTCGACGTTGGGGAACACCTCGGCGAGCAGCTCAGCATTCGGCCGCGACATGACGGTGTCGGCGGCGAAGATGTTGAAGACGTCATAGCCGGGGCGGGAGGTTTCCAGTGCTAAACGAATGGCGTTGGCGCCGTCGCGGGCATCGATGTAACCCCACAGGTTCCACGACCGTTGCCGCGCATCCGCATCGAAGCTCGGGAACTCGGCGTAGTCGGCCGGGTCCATCACATTCGAGAAGCGCAGCGCGCTGATGCTGAGCGAAGGATCCCAGCGCACAAATTTCTGCGCCATCTCCTCCTCAAGGTGCTTCACCATTGAGTATGTCGACTCGGGGCGCGTCTCATACTCTTCGTCGAGCGGGATGTAGGGCGGGGGAGTCTCGAAGGGCAAACCCAGCACCGTCTCACTCGACGCATAGGCAATAGTGCGGATACCCAACCGCTTGCACGCCTGAAACACATTGAACGTGGCATTCATGTTGTTGTGAAAAGTGGCCACATCTGACCACAGACCAGGCGCAGGGATGGCACCGAGGTGGGCGACCGCATCCAGACCCTCGTGACGGTCGTTAACGCCAGCGAGAGCATCCACCACCTGGCCAAAATCAGTGAGATCAACATAGGTGAACTGGGTGCGATCAGGGCCAGCCATGTCGAGCACCATCACCGAGTGACCGGCAGCACGCAAACCCGCAACCGTTGCGCGCCCCAACTTGCCATTGCCGCCGGTGACGGCGATGCGAAGGGGAGTGGATGACATGGAGGGCTCCTTTGCTGAGTGCGCCAGCGAACCACTCGGCGCGACAGCATCGATCGTAGCCCGTATCGACGCGGCGATCAGCCCTCAGCGCCCGTCACGCAATCGCCAGAGCTGGCGAGGCGTGAGAGGCAAAGAAGTTCGTCAACGGTGCGAAATCGCACCTAAAAATGTGGGCCCGCCGGGACTCGAACCCGGGACCCGCGGATTAAAAGTCCGATGCTCTACCAACTGAGCTACAGGCCCTACATGTTAAGCGTACCGTGATCTTATGGTCGAAAATTTCCACAAGCCAACGCAGTACTCGACAGATAAGTTTGACACATTTGAGGGCGGAGAAGATCCCGCCCAAATTATGCGCGCAGCCCACGATACAGCCCACGCGCTCATCGAGGGTGCACGCGACACGGATGACCCTGCCGTGCTTGAACGAATCGTCGCCTACACCGACGAGCACGGCATTGATGCCATTGCCGAGCTGTGGTCGCGGTCGAGTCCTGGCAGCCTCCCTGGTGCCCTCTGGCGCATCTATTTGCTTCGGGCGGTCATCCAGCAGGATGCTGTGGGCACAAGCCTTCTGTTCCAGCGAGGCATTGACACCCTCACCACCATTGACGCTGCTGTCACTGGTGCCGTCAATCCCACTGGACCCGAAGAGATCAAATACTTGACCGATCAGATCTTGCGCGGCGTCTTTCGCGGCGACTTTGGGGTCGCTCTCGATCGGGCCGCATCGTTCAGCCGCATTTTGGCATCAGGCGCCGGAAGCATTGCCGATGATCAAGAGCTGCTGAACCCGCAACGAGCGAGCGAACTCACCACACGCGCCGACCGCTACTCGCGCACCGCAGATGAGTTCGCGACCTGCGCCAAACTTTTCAGGGCCGCGACCCTCGACTAGCTTGCGTGACCTAGTTCATCTTGGCGAGACGCTTGGCGCGGGCAGCGCCAGACACCTGCACGGTCACCACAATGACCAGCGCCAAAATGAACACGGCTGACGCAACCACGTTCGCCTCGGCGGGAATGCCTCGAGCCGCCGAAATCCAGATGTACTTGGGGAACGTCGCCACAGAGCCGGAGTTGAAGTTGGTGATGATGAAGTCATCGAACGACAACGCGAACGACAGCAGGGCTGCAGCGAGAATTCCGGGAAGCAGCAGAGGGAACGTGATGCGCAGAAATACTTGAAGCGCCGACCCGTAGAGGTCTCGACCGGCCTCCTCGAGAGCCGGATCCAAGGTTGCGACTCGGGCCTTCACCGCAACCACCACAAAGCTGATGCTGAACATCGTGTGGGCCAGGATGATCGTCAGCATGTCTTTCGGTACGCCGATCGACAGGAACTGCGCGGCGAGTCCGGCGCCGAGTACGACCTCCGGGGTCGCCATCGGCAGGAAGAGGAACAGGCTCAGTTGCGAGCGGAACTTGAACCGGTAGCGCACCATCGCGATAGCGATCATGGTGCCGAGGGTGGTCGCCGCCACCGTCGACACCACCGCGATGAAAATACTGTTGCCGAAGGCTTCGCAGACTGCGCCGTTCTGCACATTGCAGACATTGAGCCACTTGTCGAAGGTGAAACCGTGCCAGATGATGTTCGTTTTGAGCGAGTCGTTGAAACTGTAGACGAACGTGTAGCCGATCGGAATCATCAGGATAAGCAGGGCAAGCGCGCTATAAGCGGGCAGTACCCATTTGCCGATGGAGTGTTTCATAGAAGTTCCTCGGTTCCGGATTTCTTCACGTAGAAGCTGACGAACACGAGAATCACTGACATCAGGATTATCGAGAGAGCTGCGCCTGCGGGAAAGTTTTGTAGCACCAGAAAGTTCGCTTCAATCACATTGCCTATCATCTGGGTTCCGGTACCACCGAGAAACTCTCGGCTAGCGTTAATGTAGTCACCCGCCGCAGGAATGAAGGTCAGCAAGGTTCCCGCCACGATGCCCGGCATCGATAGCGGAATCGTGACCTTGCGGAACACGTGGAACGGGCTGGCATAGAGATCACTACCCGCTTCGAGGTAGCGCACATCGAGCCGTTCCAGAGTTGTATACAGCGGCAAAGTCATGAACGGAATGAAGTTGTAGGTGAGACCGAAAATCACTGAGAAAGCGGTTCCGGTGACGTGCGCGTCCGGGGCGAGCAGCGACATCGCCTTGAGTGAGGTCACCATAAATGATTCGTCAGAGAAGATCTGTTTCCACGCCAGAGTACGAAGGAGAAAACTGATGAAGAACGGCGCGATAACCAAAACCAGAGCGAGGCTCTGCAACAACGGCCAGCGCCTGGCTTTGACTCCGATGAAATACGCCAGCGGGTAACTAATGATGAGAGCAAAGAACGTAGCGGCAAGTGCATAGCCGAATGAACGAATAATGTGCGGCCAGTACGTCGTGATGACGTCTACGTAATTTTCCCACCGGAAGGCGTAGCTGAACTCACCGAAATCACCGAACTCTGTCGGTGCTTTGAATGAAGTCAGAAGCAGCGAAATGAGTGGGGTGAGAAAGAAGAGAACCAGATAGAGAATGCCGGGTAGTAGTAAAAAGAGTGCTACCGGACTCGACTTTCGGGCAGTGTCAGCCGAAGTGGGCGCATTCGACGTTGATGGTGCGGCAAGGGCCATCGCTACGCTTCCTCTAATAGATGCTGCGCGGCAAGGGTGCGTGTGTCGAGGTCAGGGGAGAACCGTGGTGTGTCCGCCGGATCGTCTTCAAGACCAAAACCGTGGTCTATGTTCCAGCTGAGCCACACCTCGTCGTGTTCGTGAACCTCCGAGCCGAACGTCATATTCTGCGCGAAAACGATGAGATTGCCGACGCCAGGAACGTCGACCAAATATTGCGTGCTCACCCCGCTGAACGAGACATCGATTACCCGACCCGGGCCCATCACGTTGACATTGGCATCGTGGCGGGGTTTCGTCGCGTGAAGCGTCAGCTTCTCGGGGCGGATGCCGATCGTGATGTCGCCGCTAGTGCGATGAGCTCGGTCGACGGGCACGATGATCTTCTGGCCGGCAACGTCGACGGAGATACCTGCGCTCGTCGTGCCTAGGACAGGCCCAGTGAACAAGTTCGACTGGCCAAGAAAATTCGCGACAAACGACGTTCTTGGCAGTTCATAGAGGGCCTGTGGGGCGCCCATCTGCTCGATGCGGCCTTTGTTCATCACGGCGATCGTGTCGGCCATGGTCATGGCTTCCTCTTGATCGTGAGTCACGTGCAAGAAGGTGAGGCCGACATCCTCTTGGATCGCTTTGAGCTCAAGCTGCATCTGGCGACGCAGCTTGAGGTCGAGCGCACCGAGAGGTTCATCAAGAAGGAGCATCGCCGGGCGGTTGACTATGGCTCGGGCCAATGCTACCCGCTGCTGCTGCCCACCCGAAAGCTGCTGCGGCCTTCGGCTCGCTAGGTGGTCGAGCTCGACGAGGCGCAGTACTTCGTGCGCCTTGTCCACTGGGTCGGCCATCTTGCGGCGGCGAAGGCCGAACGCGACGTTCTCCAACACGGTCATGTGCGGAAATAGGGCATAGCTCTGAAACACAGTGTTGACCGGACGTTGGAACGACTTTTGGTTGGTCACATCCTTGCCACCGAGCAGGATGCGCCCAGCCGTCGGAGCCTCGAGACCGGCCACGAGCAGCAACGTTGTTGTCTTGCCGCAACCAGAGGGGCCGAGCAAGGCAAAGAACGAACCTGCTGGGACGATGAGGTTGAGCTCTTCGATAGCGGTGAATCCAGGGAAGCGTTTATGAATCCCCACCAGTTCAAGGTCGGCCCCGCTCTCCGCGAAAGTGCCTGTCGCCATTAGGCCGCACCGAGCAGTACGCTCTGGAACGCCGCGTTGTACTTCTGCTCCTCTGAGTTGTCTAGGCCGCGGAACACGAAAGCCTTCGAGAGCATGTCGTCGTCGGGGAAGATGAGCTTGTTGTTGGCGAGTTCAGGGTCAATTGCCTCCGCAGCTTCCTTGGCTCCAACAACCGGAGTGATGTAATTCACATAGGCGGCGACCTCGGCCGCGACAGCCGGATCGTAGTAGTAGTTGATCAATTCTTCGACATTCGACTTCGCTGGGCTCCCGATCGGCACCATGAAGTTGTCGCTCCACAGGGTTCCGCCAGCATCCGGAACGATGAAGTCCCACTTGTCGCCATTCTCGGCGTTGAGTTGAACGATGTCGCCAGACCACACGATCCCAGCGAGCGTGTCTTCGTTGACAAGGTCTTCCTTGTACGAGTTTCCCTTGATGTTACGAATCTGACCGTCAGCGACCTGCTTCGAGAATTCGTCAATCGCGGCGTTGAACTCGTCATCGCCCCAATCGCCAGAAATGTCAACACCTTGATCGAGCATGATCAGGCCCATCGTGTCGCGCATCTCGGACAGCGCCCCGACGCGGCCCTTGAGCTCGGGCTTCCACAGGTCCTGGACGGATTTAATGCCATTGGGCACTTGTTCCTTGTTCCAAGCGATGCCGGCAAACCCGCCCTGCCAAGGGACGCTCATCTCGCGACCCGGATCGAAGTCGACATTCTGCAGCGATGGCAGCAGGTTGGCCACGTTGGGCATGTTGGCATGGTCGAGCTTCTGAGTGTAGCCGAAGCGGATCATGCGAGCGATCATCCAGTCGGTGAGGCAGACAACATCTGCCCCAATGTCTCTACCGAGCGAGAGTTGATCTTTCACCTTGGCGTAATAAGTGCTGTTGTCGTCCACTGCTTCGGTGTACTCGACCGTGATGCCGGTCTGGGCTTCGAAAGCGTCAATAGTGGGATAGTTGCCCGCGTCATCCACGTCGATATACAGCGCCCAGTTGTCCCAGCGAACCTTCTTGTTCGCGTCACTTTCGTCAGGAGCTGCGGTCAGCTCATCCGGTCCAGTTGAGCAAGCGGCGAGCGCGAGTCCGGTCGCGCCGACAGCGGCTCCGGAGAGCAATGTTCGCCGATTCATCGCGGAGTTCTGCGCGTGGCGGATCAGCTCGCGAATCATAGGATCAGTGGGTAGCGGCTTGGACTTCATCAGCGGTTCTCCTAGCATTCTCGACACTAACGCGTGCAGTCTCGCAACGTTGCGGGACTCACTGATAGTTGCACATATGGGCCGTGAAATCACTAAAAAGTGCTGAAAACATTGCTATTGCAACCTGTTTGTCCCGAAATCCGCACAATGCGGAAACAAAGGCGAATGAAAAACCGGGCGAAGGCACCCAATTGGTGCCGAGCGAATTAGCATCACGCATGCGGGCAGTCCGCGTGCACGTCGACAACGTCGGTCGGCGCGCTTCGTCGGGTGAAGATCCTCGCGGTCACCGCGCAAGCCACACTCCGTTGCACTTCGAACTAGAACCCGGGTGAGAGCGCACACAGGTAACACTTTGTTAGACTTTTCGATGCCGGGCCACAGTAACCCCGGGCTCCAATATTAGCCGCTTCGAGCGGCCTCGCGTCGTGAGGCGTTTTCTGTGGCCCGGCTTATCGGCCAAAACGTGTGGATGGCTTCGGGCGTGTCATGCTCTGCCGGCCCATCCTGATCGGGCCCAGAGTCCTTCTTCGGCTGTTGTGTTGGTGTCGTA
>NZ_BAAAKW010000063.1:0-29582 GCF_039527955.1 Rhodoglobus aureus
CCGGCCACGCAAAATCCTCGGCTGGGCAACACCCGCCGAAGTCTTCCAAGAACTATCATCGAACGAAACCACACCGTGTTGCACTTCGAACTAGAACCCGGGCGCTCTCGTCTCGTAATCGACCAGCAGTTAGGATTGGCTCACTATGGCGCACAGCAATCGACGAGCCCTCATCATTGTGATGTCGCCAATAACTAGGGATCCACGCGTTCTGCGACAGATCCACTGGCTGAAGAGCGAAGGCTGGGCCGTCGACACAGTGGGGCCCGCTGGCCATCACGTGCCCGGCGTGGAGTCACACTTCGGCACTAACAACCCCCCACGATGGACTCGCTCGCCATTCGGGTCCGCAGTGCTCTACAGCCTGTTGCCGCACGGCACGAAGTTTCGAATCCTTCTGGGCAATTTGATTCCCGCTGAGGTTAGGCGACTTATTTCGGGGAATAAGTACGATCTGGTCCTGTTCAACGACCACCATTTCTTGCCGTGGCTCCGCGACAAGCGAGTGTTTACTTCCAAGGTGATCGAGCAGGGTATCCACCTCGATATTCACGAGTACGTAAGACCACGCGTTCCTCGCGATAGCCTCTGGCGCATCTTCGCAGCCCCGTACTACGACTGGATTCGCACCTTTATCGGTGATCGCCGGCTGAGTACGCGATCAACCGTCGCATCGGGCATTTCAGAACTCTACGCAAAAGAACTCGGGATACCCCCGATGGCGATTGTGCGAAATGCACCCGCCTATGTTGAACTGGCGCCGAGCGCCGTAGACCCAGAAGCGATCGAGCTGCTGTACCACGGTGCAGCAACGGACGTTCGGGGCATCCCAGAGTTGCTTGAAGCGATGGAAACCGTTTCCTCTCGCTTTAGGCTAACCCTCATCCTCGTGGGCGACGAGCGCAAGATTGCCGAGTACATGCGCACGGTGGATGACAAAAATTTGCGTGTTGCCTTTGAAGACCCGGTCCCCGTCGAACAAATCGCCACACACATCAACAAATACGACGTTCTCGTGATGTTCTACCCACCGCTCAACCGAAACCTTGAGTTCGCTCTCCCGAATAAGCTCTTTGAAGCATTGCAGGCACGGTTGGCTTTGGTTATGGGTGAGAGCACCATGATGACCGAAATCGTTCGCGAGTATTCCAACGGTGTCATCTCCCAGGGATGGTCGAGCGCCGATCTCGCGAAGAGTATTGAGTCGCTCACCGCCGAGCAAGTCTCAACGATGAAAGCAAACTCCGACCGAGCCGCACGCTCCATCTCAGCGGAATCGGAACGCACGGCGTTCTTCAGTTCAATCAAGAAAGATCACAGTTGACTCAGCCACGCATACTATTAATTTCCTACTCGGATTTGAAGAATGACCCCCGGGTTCGCCGCCAGATCGACTGGCTATCAGGTGACGGCTGGTTGATTGACACTCTTGGATTAGGAGCTCACCCGGCGAGTTCCGTCGACGCCCACTTCGCCCTGCTGCAGCAAGCTCCCTGGGTGCGTTCGCGGTTGGGGTCAGCTCTGATTTACGGCGGGCTTCCTGCTCAATCCCGGTTCCAATTCCTGATGCTCGACCGGATACCAAACGAATTACTTACCAAAATCGCGGCCGCAGACTACGACTGCATTGTTTTTGAAGATTACGACTTCCTGCCGCTTCTCACACGCCGCAGAATTTTTACTCCCGCTGCTCTTGACCGGCAGATTCACCTCGACATGCACGAGTATCGCGACCCCAGGTTGAAGCTCGTCAGCATTCGACGGGTGCTCACGGATCGGTACTACCGATGGAGGCGCTCGCTGATTGGCCATCACGCCATCGACACACGCACAACAGTGGCTAGTCGAATTGCGGAACTCTATGTTGATGACTTCGGCGTAGAGCTGCCCAAGCTAGTCCGGAACAGCCCACCGCGTGAAGACTTGATCCCGTCAGCCGTCTCAGAAGAGAACATCACGTTGGCATTTCACGGGATGGCGAGCTGGGCGCGGGGATTCAAGGAGATTTTCGCTGCGCTCCCGCACATCGACAAACGCTTCTCGATGACGTTCATGTTGACAGGAAATCCTTCAGTCATTTCGCAGGTCAAGGAGCTCGCGCACCCGTTCGGAGAACGCGTGATGTTTGTGGATCCCGTGCCGATGACTGATGTTCCCTCGCGGATCAACGAGTTCGATCTTGAGATCATTTTTTACCAGCCAACTGCCGTGAATCTGGAATTCTCGCTGCCCAACAAATTCTTCGAAGCGATTCAGGCACGCATGGGAGTAATCATCGGGCAAAGCCCCATGATGGCGCAAATCGTGGATGAATTCGGTGTTGGAGTCGTCGTCCCGGGATGGACGGCTGACCAACTCGCTGCGACAATTAATGGTCTGACAGCAGAGCGGATTCGCGCGCTGAAGGACGCAGCGCACCGAGCCGCCGACGTGCTCAATGCAGAAGCGGAAGGCTCCATATTCCTTAACGCGATCGACGAGTACCGAAACAAGAACGACGGTTCAGCGAGGCGAACGCGATGACCTCGCCTCACAAGCGGGCCATTCTCGCAAGCCGAGTATATGCACCTGAAGGAACCGCAGCAGCGTATCGACTAGAACAGTTGACCGCGGCTCTCGAATCGCGGGGCTACTCGGTGTTGGTACTAACGACTAGCGCGCCAAGCGGTCCGCGCAGCAGCAAGAATGTGCGCCGTTGGCCTGTGCTTCGAGACCCGTCCGGATCGGTTCGTGGTTACCTCCAATACGCGAGCTTCGACATCCCCCTCTTCTTCAGGCTTCTCTTCGCCCCGAGATCGGCGTTTGTCGTTGTCGAACCGCCGCCCACAACGGGCCTCGTTGCTCGAATCGCGCTAGGCATTCGTCGGACGCCGTACTTTTACTATTCCGCAGACGTCACCTCTGCTGCAGTCAGGACAATTGGAGCACCCGTCCTCGTCGTCAAGCTAGTAACAGCGATGGAGCGGTTTGCACTTAAGGGTGCTCGCGGCGTGCTCGCGGTCTCCGAAGGCGTGAAGGAGGAGCTCCGTGCGCTCGTCTCGGATCAGTCGAAGATTACGATCGTTGGCACCGGAGTCGACACATCGATATACCGCCCGACTGGGCCAAGCGTCACATCCGATGCGCCCTACTTCGTCTACGCCGGCACGATGTCAGAGTTTCAAGGCTCCGAAGTTTTTGTCGAAGCCTTTGTGCGCGTAGCTCAACAACATCCGACCATTCGTCTGAAAATGTTCGGAGGGGGCGTTGATGTCAAGAAGCTCAAGAAAATAGCCGAGCCCGTCGGCGATCGAGTCGAGTTTCACGGTTTCGTCGAGTCGGAAGTTGTCGCAGCCCACTTGCGCGGCGCCCACGCGGGACTCGCGTCAGTCCGCCCCGGTCTCGGATATGACTTCG
This sequence comes from Rhodoglobus aureus, assembly GCF_039527955.1. Taxonomy (NCBI): domain Bacteria; kingdom Bacillati; phylum Actinomycetota; class Actinomycetes; order Micrococcales; family Microbacteriaceae; genus Rhodoglobus; species Rhodoglobus aureus. The sequence continues at coordinate 3,397 of NZ_BAAAKW010000063.1, forward strand.
CGATTCCCACCAAAGCGCTCGTCGCCGTCGCCTGTGGAACTCCACTTCTCTTCGCAGGGGTAGGGCCGATTCGAGAGCTCGCAATCAAGCACGAGCTTGGGTGGGCCGTTGACTGGGACGTCACAGCGGTAGCAGAGGCAATGCTTGAAGCCGCGCAACGCGACCGGACAGACTTAGCACCACCCAAAGTTGAGTGGTTGACTGCGAACTATTCGCTTCAAGCTGCGGCCGAGCGCGGCAGCGATGCCATCGCGCTCAGCTTGTCTGCCACAACGCTCAAGTAAAGTCGTGAGCGGGCAATCGTCCCGCAGCACAGAAATCGCCCCAGGAGACCTTGTGAAAAAAGCGTGGAAGTTGTACCGAGAGATCCTTAGTGTGCTGCCTGTAAAAGCCCAGCGATTCCTCGTTCGCTACTCGCTTTCGTTGTCGCTGCTTTCGACCCTCGACGCGGCTGCTCTCGGTTTGCTCGCCTTAGTCATTGGGCCGATCATCAACGGCACCGATCCGAGCTTCCCGATAATCGGAACAGTCAGCTCAAACGGGCTTCTCGTTGCCCTCGGCCTCATTTGCCTCCTCATCATCCTGAAGGGAGTGCTATCGATCCTGGTTATTTGGCGCGCTACTCGCGTATTTGCAAACTTCGAGCTCGTCATCGGCTCCAGACTCTTCGACAGCTACCTCAAGTCCGGCTGGATTGAACGTCTCAAGCGCAACTCTGCAGACGTCGTTCGTCTGACAGACAGCAGTGTCTCGGCAATGGTCTCAAGCTACCTTCGGCCAATAACCACACTCCCCGGCGAGGTCTTCAGCTTCGTAGCAGTCGTAGTTGTCCTCGCGCTCGTGCAGCCGCTTGTTGCGCTAACTGCACTCATCTACCTCAGCCTCCTTGGCCTGATCCTATTCTTCTGGGTTACGAAACGATCGCGAGAGGCAGGGCGAGTGGGTTTGCGCTATTCGCTGCGCAGCTCACGGCTGATCACCGAGATGGTTGGCGCACTCAAGGAAGTGACGCTGCGCAACAAGTCCCAAGAAGCAGCTGATGTCGTTCGAGCGAATCGGCGCAGAACAACTCAGGCACGCTCGAACGCTCAATTCTTGGGACAAGTCCCACGATTCATTCTGGAGTCCGGGCTCATCGGTGGATTCGTCGTCGTCGGGCTCGTTGGGCTCGCCAGCGGTGGCGTGACTGAAGCAACCACAGCGGTAGCACTGTTCGGTCTTGCCGGTTTCCGGATGGCTCCCTCCGTAGTTCGATTCCAATCAATCGTTTCGCAAATGGCAACGAGCGAGCCGCAGGCACGAGCGGTTCTGGCCGAGATCAAGCGTTCTGAATTGAGCACCCATGAGAGCGATGAGCTCGGACTGGAAGAGCTTCCCGCTAGTTCCGCAAACCTCACCTTGAGCGATGTCACTTTTAAGTACAACCCTGGTGGAGCAAGCGCACTTGACGAGGTAAGCCTGAACATTCCGTTCGGATCAACGGTGGCCTTTGTCGGCGCGTCAGGTGCTGGCAAATCGACAATTGTTGACATTCTTCTCGGACTCATGCCGCCGACGACGGGCACCGTAGATATCGATGGCGTCGCACTGAACCGGATGACGCGCGCATGGCGCGATCATGTTGCCTACGTGCCTCAAGATGTTGCACTTTTCGACGCAACTGTCGCCCAAAATGTGGCGCTCACGTGGACCAATAATTTTGACGAAGTCAAAGTGCGCGAGGCGTTACGGCAAGCTCAGCTTCTCGAAACAATCGAGTCCAGAGAGGGAGGAATCCAGGCGCGAATCGGCGAGCGCGGACTTTCGCTCTCGGGCGGTCAGCGACAAAGGCTGGGCATCGCCCGCGCACTCTACGCGGAGCCGCTGTTTTTGGTCATGGACGAGGCAACTAGCGCACTCGACACCACGACAGAAGCAGCCGTAGGCGATGCAATCCGTCGCCTCAAGGGGTCGATGACGATCGTCACGGTCGCGCACCGCCTGTCAACGGTGAAAGAAGCCGACCAGATCTTCTTCATGCGTGATGGAAAAGTCGTCGAAGCGGGAACGTTCGACGAACTAGTCGCCAAGGTTCCCGACTTCGCTATTCAGGCGAAGCTGGCGGGACTCGGCCCGCGCGAAGACTAGCCGCGCTTGTGCGCGAGCAAGGCGTCGACCACAGCCTCCGCTGCAGCCCCAACGCCGTAGGGTGCTTCGTCGGTGTCGGCAGGGCGCTCGCGCTCAACGCTTGACTTCAGCTGCGAGAGGTCTTTGCTGACGAGTTCGTTCCATCCGAAAGTTACCGTCTCGACCCACTCAGTTTCCGGACGGATCGTGGTGCATGGCACACGCAACAGGAACGCTTCCTTCTGCAGACCGCCTGAATCAGTGACGACTCCCGCGCTGTTGCTCACCGCTGAAACGAGCGCCGGGTATGCCAACGGGCTGATCGCTCGAATAGAGCCCTGATTCAAATCGATCTGGTGAGTCTCGGCGAAACCTACGAGTCGCGGGTGCGCTGCAAGGAGCACTGGATGCTTCAAAGCCCCGAGCTGCGAAATAATTTCGGCCAGACGCTCTGGGTTATCGGTGTTGTCCGGACGGTGGAGGGTAGCGAGATAGTACGCATTGGGCTCGACGCCTTCCGGGAGCGGAAGCGGGTTCTCGAGAACGCGGTCGCGAACCGAATACAACACATCAGTCATCACATCGCCGACCAGGACAGACTTTTCTGCGAGCCCCTCGTGCTCGAGATGATCCATCGCAACCTGTGTGGGTGCCAAGAGTAAGTCCGCAGCGTGATCTGTCAGTACGCGATTATGTTCCTCAGGCATCCGACGGTTAAACGAGCGCAAACCTGCTTCGAGGTGCGCAACGGGCACGTGGATTTTGATCGCTGCGATTGTCGCTGCCAAGGTCGAGTTCGTATCGCCGTAGACGAGAACCCAATCTGGTTGGTACTGCTCAATAACAGGTTCTAGTTGTGCGAGCATCGCTCCCGTCTGTGCGCCGTGCTTGCCAGAACCGATCGCGAGGTTGACATCAGGTGCGTCTATGCCGAGGTCACGGAAGAACACATCTGACATGAGTTCGTCATAGTGCTGCCCAGTGTGAACAACGATGTGTTCAACTCTCCCCCTCATCGCTTGGGAGATCGGAGCCAACTTTACAAACTGTGGGCGCGCGCCCACGACACTTAGTACTCGCACGTTACAGAGCCTAGCAAGGCTCCGCTGCACTAAGCCGGAGCTAAACCCAATAAACTAATCCACAATGGTCTCCGAAGAAAACCACCCCCACCTGCTCTACGTTGCATGGGCGTTCCCGCCCGCACGCAACGCGGGAATGTACCGCGCACTCGCGACAGCGAACGCTTTCGTTCGTGACGGTTGGAAGGTGACAGTTCTCACCGCCACAGAAGACACCTATGAAAGGCTCACTGGTTCAGACCCAGAGACCGTCAAATCGATCGACCCTCGCATCACCGTCGTCCGCATTCCGTTCGATCCTGAACGCGGAGACACCAATATTGGCTCGTGGTCACGGCTGCGGGTCTTCTCGTCGTTGTTGTGGAACGCCTCGCGGTGGCTGGTTTCGCTCGCTCAGTTTCCCGAGCTCGCGTATGGATCGTGGCGCAAGCCACTGGAAGAGGCAGCCGAGCGCATCAACGCCGCCTTCCCGGTAGATCTAGTCATCGGCACGGCGAACCCCAACGTGGACTTTGCACCAGCCAACTACCTGAACCGTCGCTACGGAACTCCGTTCGTCATTGACCATCGTGACGCTTGGCACCTCAACGTGTACTCAGGTAAGCGCGTAGGAGAACGTTGGCACCGGTCGAATCGCCTCGAACGCTCGCTGTTGGCGAGATGCACGGAGGCTTGGTTCGTCAACGAGCCAATCAAACGGTGGCATGGTTCTGAATACCCTCACGCAGCCAACAAGTTTCAGGTTGTCGCGAACGGATACGACACCAGTTTCGTCGGCGATACAGATACTGTGCACCCCAAGAACGCCCCGCTCGTGTTCGGCTACTTGGGCACGATCTACGGTCCGATTCCCCTCCGCGAAGCTCTCGAAGGTTGGGCTCAAGCCCGCGCCCTGGTGCCACAGTTGGTGGATGCTCGACTGGTGTTCCGCGGACGACTCGGACACTTCGCAGAAGCTGACCAAGAAGCCGCGAACCTGTTGAAGTCGTTTGAGAGCGAAAACGTGAGCTACGGAGGCCCGGTCAGCAAGACGCAGGTGTCCGCAACGTACCAAGATTTTGATGCCGTGCTTTTAGTCATCAGCAAGAGCAAATATGTGACGAGCGGCAAAGTCTTTGAGTACGCGTCGACGGGGTTGCCCATCGCCGCGCTTCATGACCCCGTCACCGCGGCAACCGCGATTCTCGAGGGCTATCCAAGCGTGCATCCTGCAGTCGAAGTGAGCGCAGAAGCATTCGCGGAGGCCATCGGGGCCGCTGCCATTGCTGCAGCGAATTCAACGCCGCAGTCTCGGGATGCCGCACGAACGTGGGCTGCGCATCTCGAACGCGACGCCCAACTTTCGCCACGCATAGCTGCGCTGCGCGAAGTGATCGAAAGTGGTCGGAAGTGAAAAGAGTGCTTCTCCTCATTGGCGGTGTTCCCAACTCCTCCGCCGGCGCGACCCTCAGCGGAGAGACGTCCTACCTTGAGTCGCTCCTGAACGACAACGTGGGTGACATCGAACTGTCGGTGGTCTCGCTCGGCTTCGACCGCGACGTTGCTGTGGTTAGCCAGAACATTGCGATTGATCGCTCACGACTCTCCCTAACCCACCGAGCGCTGCACGCCATTGGAGCACGAGCCCTCTATGCGCGACTCGCAACGTTCCCGCTCGGGCGACTCGTCAACTCCATCGGGCCCCTAGACCAGGGTCGAGTGTTCTGGCGACACATTCGTCGAGAGCCGGCCGCGCTAAAGGCCCTCAAGAACGCCGACGTTGTGATCGCCGCTGATCTGGCCGCGGTAAAGACGGCGTGGATCGCCGCTAAGCGCGGATGGTGCACCCACGCCGAGTACGACACTCGCGCGTATGGGCTGGGGCTCAGCTTCGCGCTCGCAGACGCTGACTAGCAAGCATCCGCTGGTCTGGCCGCTCGCTATGCCGTGTAGGCCGCCGTCAAGAGTTCGCTGACACGTTCCGGAGTAAAGCGACCGCTGACGGTCGCTGCAACGTCTTCCGCGCTTACGGCACTGGTCGCGGCCAACAAATCGACGATCGCATCCGCGTACGCCAGCGGGTTCTTTGCGTCAACGACGAACCGCGAAACCTCTGGGGCTGAATAGTCGACGGCACCGGTATCCGCACCACTCACGATTGGGCGGCCGTGTGACAGCGCTTCGGCAACCACAATGCAAAAGTTGTCGCCAAGCGTGGGGAGAAGAAACAGATCCGACGCGTCGAGTTGCTCTCCGACCTCAGCCTCGCTCAGAGCACCTGTCAGAGTCAGTTGATCGTCGAGTTGCAGCTCACGCGCACGGGCAACCAGCTCATTACGCTGGGGACCGTCGCCCACCCAAGTGAGGTGGGCCGTGACGCCTCGACGCTGGAGCTCTGCAACGGTTTCGAGCGCACAAATCGCGCCTTTACGTTCGATAATTCCACCAATACCGACGATTCTCAGCACTGCCGAATCGCTGGGGGCGGGAGCAACGGAGGCCGGTGGAACGACGACGCACGGAATCGTGACGATCGGCTTACTGCGCACTGTGCGGATTGTTCGTGCCAGTCGCTCGCACGCAACAATTACCGCGTCGGGACGAGCGAGAATCGGCATGAGCGCGCGACGACTGATGCGCCCTCGCGGCGACAGAGTTTCCGGCGCAGTTAACCCTGACCAATGCTCGGTGTGCACCCAGCGCGTGTTCTTGCCTGGTCGGGCAAACGCGAAGAGAATAATCCCCGAGAGCGCGTGCGTGTGAACGACATCCGCCTCGTTTGCTGCAGCCCGCACCGCTTTAAGGGCCGAAAACCAGTCGCGAACGCGCCACCTGTTGAACGGAACACGCAGAGTGGGCACTCCCCGAACCTCGGTCGCACCACTTCGCGACGATGCAGAAGGCTCCGAATCGAGGTGGAGCACTTTCACCGTGTGATCCGCGCGTAGCGCGAGGGCATCCCGCACGACAAAGATCCCTGACTCCGCAGAGCCAGGAGTTGGGAACCACGGAGTGATCATCAGTACGCGCACCGCATCACGATAGCACCGCGCGCGGCTCGGTCTTTAGACCAGCGCCTGCACGAAGCTCGCCGTTCCAGCGATCACAGCGCTTAAGCGTCTGCGAACATCTAGACTCGACTAGTTCACACGCAGAAGGCCAAGCAGACATAAGGACCGTATTTCGTGAAAATCGCAGTTGTTGCCCTCGGTAAAATCGGCCTCCCCTTGGCCGTTCAGTTTGCCTCGAAGGGTCACGACGTCGTGGGTGTTGACATCAACGCCGAGTTCGTCGACCTCATCAACAAGGGCATCGAGCCCTTCCCCGGCGAAGCGCACCTGCAGGAGCACCTCAGCGAGTTGGTACCCGCGGGAAAGCTTCGCGCGACGACCAACTATGCTGACGCAATTCCTGAGGCCGACGCTGTTGTGCTTGTTGTGCCGCTGTTCGTCGACAAGGACGCAAAGCCAGACTTCGGCTGGATGGATGTTGCGACCCGCTCGCTCGGCGAGCACCTCACCCCCGGCACCCTCGTCTCCTACGAAACCACACTCCCCGTCGGCACGACCCGCAACCGCTGGAAGCCGCTTCTCGAAGAAGTCTCCGGCCTCACGGAAGGCAAGGACTTCCACCTCGTGTTCTCCCCCGAGCGCGTCCTCACCGGGCGCGTCTTCGAAGATCTCCGCAAGTACCCCAAGCTCGTCGGTGGCCTTTCGGATGAAGGCGCCAAACAGGCGACAGACTTCTACAACGCTGTACTCGACTTCGATGAGCGTCCCGACCTTGCGCGCGAAAACGGTGTCTGGGATCTCGGTTCAGCGGAAGCATCCGAACTCGCCAAGCTGGCAGAGACCACTTATCGCGACGTAAACATCGGCCTTGCGAACCAGTTTGCCCGCTTTGCAGGCCAGAACGGCATCGATGTTTACGCGGTAATTCAGGCCACGAACTCTCAGCCGTTCAGCCACATCCACCAACCCGGCATTGCCGTCGGCGGCCACTGCATCCCTGTCTACCCCCGTCTTTACCTCTGGAACGACCCTGACGCCACCATTGTGCGCGCCGCACGCGAAGCGAACGCCGGAATGCCCGACTACACAATTGGCCTGCTCGAGGGCGCCCACGGCGACCTCACCAATGCACGCGTCGTCGTACTCGGAGCCGCCTACCGCGGCGAAGTCAAAGAGACCGCATTCTCGGGCGTCTTCGCCGCTGTAGATGCGCTCACGAGCCGTGGAGCAACCGTGCTCGTGCACGACCCGCTCTACACCGACGAAGAGTTGAGCAAACTCGGCTTCACCCCATACCACTACGGCGAGCAGATCGACGCGGCAGTAGTGCAAGCCGATCACCAGGAATACCGCACCCTGAGAGCAGAACAGCTCCCGGGAATCCGCACGTTCGTTGACGGACGCCGTGTGAGCGGCGCCGAGCAGTGGCCCGGAGTTACCTACCGCGTTATCGGAAAGCCGACAGCTTAGTTTCTTCGCTGCTGTCGATCTCAGGTACCAGCGCCGCTGAGATCGACATTTCGCGCGCCAGAATAACTACGAGGCCCGCGAACGCTGCAGAACCCACAGCCCACACAACCATCGGTGCGGGTGCTCCCGACCAGAACCACTCCGCGCCAGCGTTGAGGTTCCATCCGGGTACGTCATTGCCCGTGATGTATCGACGCATATTCATGTGCAGCGCGACTAGATTCGCACCGCTGAGAGCCAGAACAACAACAACAGACTGAACCCGCCCCAAGGTGAACCGTTTGCGTCCGGCCTGCAGAACCAAGAGCCCGCCAAGAAGCACAATCAGCGGCAGAATGTACCGAGGCTGAACCTGCTCCCCCACCTTGTCGCCGCCCTGAGTCAATACATAAGTGGGGAGTGCCCAGAGCACGAAGCCGACTCCGGCGACCACAAACGCCTTTCGGGCGTTGAGCACCGACAATCCGGCAAACCCAATGCCAATGAATACAGCCAACGCCAAAAGCGTGACGACCGCAGGCATCGACGTATCGATCCATCCCAGAGACCATCCGCCAAACACCCCAACCCACAGCGAAGGAACGTTCAAGAGGTTGTAGGCGAGGAGGCCAAAGCCGGCCAAGTTTTCGAGATTATCCGCCGCCTGGGTGCCGATTGTCTGCGCATTCGAACCCCCGCTAAACCCGGAGATGCCACTCGAGACTTGACGAGACATAAGGAAAAATACGGCGCTCACTGCGAGCATCGCAGCAGGCAGTGCTGAACGCACGACAAACTGACGGGAGCGTTCAAACGTGAGCACCCAGACGACACCAATTGCTCCAGCGACATAGAGCGCTGAGTCACCACGGGAACCAGCTGCCATGAATACCGCCAGCGTAAAGAGTGCGCCGAGAGCAATCGTCTTGCCACGTCCCGTCGTTTCGTAGTAACCCAAGAGAGCAAGCCATGCGGTACCGACTCCAGCGATCGCCCAGCCGCTCGGGTTGTTCGATGCAATCAAGAACAGCCCCAGCGGCATCGTGGTGATAAGCCACCCCCACACCAGCGCAGGGCGACGCTGAATGGGAAGCAACACGTAGAGGGCAGTAGTTATCCCCACGAAAAGTAGGATGTTGAACAACCGCATGAGCATGACGGAAACCAAGATATTGTCCCCCACGAACACACTCATCACTGAGTAATACACCGGCGGGTAGGCCCCGACAAAGTTTCCACGTGCGGTTTCAACCAGCTCATCGGTGGTGAAGTCCAACTGCTCCTGGCATTCGGCACTTCTATTATCGAAGAAGGCATAACACGGCGATTCCAGTACCGCTTCTGGGACAAAACGCGACTTTTCAACTGAACCGGGCTGACAGTACGCCTCGTCACCGGTGGAACACCAGATACTCACCAGGTGGTAGTCGTCGTCAGGAGATGCCCCCATTGGTGAGGCAAACGCCCACGCTGTCAAAGCGATCAAAGCGAAAAACGGAGCAAGAAATATGAGACGGAACCGACCAAATCGTCGAGTCTCCCCGCTGCGCGCAGAGGACATTTGCTGGCTGCCGGGTCGCATCAGTACAGGCTATATCAGACAGGGCTGTTCACGGCAGCAACTGGTGCAGGCAACTCTGCCGTCAACGGAATGGTCTCGCGTTGCCTCGGCAACAAGATGGCCAGTGCGAGACCAAAAGCAATTGAACCAACAACCCACGTGATGTTGGGTGTGACGATGAGCTGCCACCACCACTGCCTCCCGGCATCAAGGTCGGCATTGAGGGCATCAATGCCAGTCACGTAGCGTCGAATATTGAGATGCAATGCGACGAAATTAGCTCCTGAGAGAGCGATCACTACAAGCCAAACCTGAGGGCGACTGAAAGTGATTGTTTGTCGTGCCGTCGTGAAAAATACTGCACCCGTAAACACCACAACTAAAGGCAGCAAATAACGAGGCTGAAAATCTTCGCCCACATCTTTGCCCGCAAGTACAAGAAGCGTAACGGGGATCACCGCCAAAGCAAGAGCTCCAAGCGCCACGACGATGAACTTGCGAACCGAGCCCGCACGTGCCGCAACGAATCCCGCGCCGATTAAGGCCGCAAGACCGCTCGCCCACACAATCGCTGGCATCGAAGTGTCCAGCCAGCCGAGGCCCCACGACTGACCAAAGATTCCGGTCCAGATCGAGGGCACCTCAGTGAGGTTGTATGCGATACGGGGAATGAGCACGCCAAGCGTCAATTGCTCGTCCAGACCACCCGTCACAACATCCACTGATCGTGACGAGCGAAATAGCAACGCACAAATTACAAAGCCCGCAACAGGCAACAGCGACGACAGCCAGTAACGTCGCGTGCTCTGGAACGCGAGAATGGCGGCCGCGAAGACGGCGAGTACGAAGAAGATCGTGGCATCACTGCGAGAACCGGATGCCATCACCGCGGTGAGCAGGAACACCACGCCCAGCCCAATCCGCTTTCTACCGTATGCCTCATAGAAGCCGAGCAGCGCAAGCCAGCCGTATCCAATACCCATGAGAGCCCAGGCGCTCGGGTTATTAGACGACAGCACAAAGAGGCCAAGCGGTACGGTCGTGAGCGCCCACTGCCACACCAAAATTTGGCGACGGTTGACCGGCAGCAGCAGGTAGAGGGCAACGCCGAGCCCCACAAAAAGTGTGATGTTTATGAGGCGCATCACGAGCACGGAGGCGTGGACATCCGGCCCCACAAACAGGCTCATGGTGCCGTAGTAGACCACGGGATATCCGCCGGCGAAGTTGCCTCGTTCGGTCTCTTCTGTGGCGCCTGCGGTGAAGTCAATGCGGTTCTGGCATCCGGCACTCTTGTCCGCGTCGTAGGCAAAGCACGCGGGGTCGGCGACGGCAGGGGGCACGAGCCTTGTACCAGGATCACCACTGGGTGCGCAGTACTCAGAATTGCCGGTCGCACACCAAATGCTGGTCAGATGAAAGTCATCATCGGGGCTAGAACCGACGGGCGATGAGAGCGCCCATGCGGCGAGCGCAGCGAACACCAGAAAGGGTGCCACGAGCAGTCCGATTCGACGGCCTGAACGTGACAACACGGAGCGCACGCCAGTAAACATTGGATAAAGCTAACGCGAACAAACTCAGAGTCTGCTGTGAGCGACCGCTAACGGCGCAACCGCGCGAACGCTTTGTCTACTGTCGCCTTCACCCCGGTGTGCCGCAGGTGATGCCACGCCATGCGCACATCGTGCCGAAATCCGTAGGGTTTGCGCACTTTTTGGCCCAACGTGACGCCACGGCGACGAGTTGCTTCGTGGTCGGCCGCATGCTGCGGGTTGGCAACAAAATTCACAAGTGGAGCAAGGGTGCGCTGCCAGTAGAAGTCTTCACGCACTCGAGCGACATTGCGTTGGCACTCGACGATGAAGGCTTCGTCATAGAGCACGCGGTCGAGAGCTGCGGCAAGAGCATCCACATCCTGCGCGGGCACCGTGAGGCCGAGTCCTTCTGTTTCGATGAGGTCAGCAAAGCTGTCGCCCTCGGTAACCACCATGGGCAGTCCGGCCCAGAGGTAGTCGAGAATGCGCGTGCGAAACGAGAACGTGGTTTCGATATGCGACATGTGGGTGCTGACTCCGGCATCCGCTTCGGTCAGATAGTTCTGGCGGTCGGCGTAGTCGACCCACTCTTCGTTGAAGAACACCGATGTGTTGAGCGCACCGAGTCCACTAGCGAGATCGTGCGACTCACGCACGATGCCCATCTGGTCTACGCCCGGATGCCGGGTGCCCAGAAAATAGAGTCTGGCCGTATCGCGAGTCTCAGCCAGTTTCGCAACCGCGCGGATCAGAGTTTTGGGATCAAACCAGCTGTAAACCCCGCCGCCCCAGATCATGAGTTTGTCATCGGAATCGATGCCCGGCAGCACGCCCTTGAGAGTGTCGCGGGTGTGAGCGGGCGGCGTACCCTCGAGCCCAAACGGCACAACGCTGAGGAGGCCTTCGAGGTGCGGATCGTTCTCGTACGTTGCGGGGCTGAGCCGCCCCAGAGCCGCAAGCTGGCCGAAGTAGAAAAGTCGTTGGCGCTCAGAGGCACACATGAAGAAGTCGCCGAGGGCGAGTTGCTCGTTAAGCACCTCAGTAGAGGTTGTGACGCGCAACTCCCAGGTGGCGCGCGCGAGCTCACGACCCTGTTCGAGCATCTCGAGGTGCATGGGGTCGTAGATGTCAACGACAGTGATCTTGTCAGTCGTGCGCAAGAGCTCGAACTGACGCATAGCGTGACCCTGGAACACGACAACGTGGCACCACTGTTCAAGCTTCGCGAACGAATCGTTCTCCCCCGGCATGACGAGCGTGAGGTCGAACGGAGCATCCACCTTCTGCAGCTTGGTCGTGGTCATGAGGGTGACCTCGTTGCCCGCTTCGGCGAGCGCGAACGCCATATTCCACGACCGGATGGCTGGACCTGCCATCCGCGGCCCAATGGGGTCGCCCGTGATGATCAGTACACGTGTCACCGTGCGGCCGCCAACAGTCCTTCGAGGTATACGCCGTAGCCGCTCTTGACGAGGGGTGCTGCGAGGGCGGCAAGCTGATCATCCGAAATCCAGCCGGCACGCCACGCGATTTCTTCAATGCAGCCAATCTTGTAGCCTTGGCGGTCTTCGATGACGCGCACGAATTCGGTGGCCTGAACCATCGACTCAAACGTTCCGGTGTCGAGCCAGGCTGTGCCACGATCGAGCACGTTCACCTGCAACTGGCCGCGGTCGAGATAGTGCTCGTTGATCGTCGATATTTCGAGTTCACCGCGCGCGCTTGGCGTGATCGACTTGGCGATTTCGATGACCGAGTTGTCGTAGAAGTACAGGCCGGGTACTGCATAGTTGCTCTTGGGCTCGAGCGGCTTCTCTTCGATCGACTGAGCGATGAAGTTCTCGTCGAACTCAACAACGCCATAGGCGCGCGGGTTGCGCACGTGGTACGCAAAAATCAGCGAACCGTCGACGTCGTTGTGCGTGCGCAGATTCGATCCGAGCCCGACGCCGTGGAAGATGTTGTCGCCAAGCACGAGAGCGACCTTTTCGTCGCCGATGAACTCTTCACCAATGATGAAAGCCTGAGCGAGGCCGTCTGGCGAGGGCTGTACGGCATACGTCAGCTCGATACCGAGTTCGCTGCCATCGCCAAGCAGTCGCTGGAACTGCGCCTGGTCATCCGGGGTCGTGATGATCAAAATTTCGCGGATGCCCGCACTCATCAGAGTTGACAAGGGGTAGTACACCATCGGCTTGTCATAGATGGGCATGAGTTGCTTCGAGATGCCCTTAGTGATGGGCCAGAGGCGTGTTCCACTGCCGCCAGCCAGAATGATTCCGCGCATTAAATGCGTTCCTTTCGGTTCGCCTCGTAGTACTCCTTAACGGCAGCGTAGGACGGCAGCGAGCCGTCTGCTAGGCGCTGGGCGAGAGTGGGCGCCACTTTGTCTTTGGGCGAGAGTACGAGGTCGCCAAGTTCTGGGGGAAATTCGAGACCGATCTCGGGGTCGAGCACATTGATGTCGTGTTCTGCGCCTGGCTTGTAGATATCGCTTACGAGATAGGTGAGAGTGGCGTCATCGGTGAGCGCAATAAAGGCGTGGCCGAGCCCCTCAGCAACATAGACGGCACGGCGGTCGACGGTGTCGAGAATGACCGAGTCCCACTGACCAAACGTGGGTGAGCCCTCGCGAATGTCGACCACAAAGTCGATGCCGGCACCGTGCGTAACGGTGACGTATTTGCCCTGCCCGGGAGGAACATCCGCATAGTGGATGCCCCGCACAACGCCGCGCTGTGAAACCGACGTGTTTGCCTGCCGAAGGTCGAGAGGGTGGCCCACTGCCTCTTCAAGCTTGTCGAACCGGTACCACTCCAAGAAAACGCCGCGGTCGTCAGCGAATTGTTTAGGGGTGATTTCGTAGGAATCCGGCACCGAGAGTTCACGTATCTGCACACCCGGAATCCTACCCGGCAAGGCTTAGAACTCAGTTCACGGCGCCCGCAGCGCGCACTAAGCGAGCCCACAGAGCCGGCTGAGGCTTGCCTGCTTCAGTCGACGGGTTGCAGAACGTCACGCACGGCGTCGAGAGGACCACGCGAGTAGCGACCGTAGTGGCCGGCGAAGAACGCCCGAGAAATCGCGGGAATGCGCCGCAGTCGAGTTTCAGGAAGCGCGTTGCGCATGCGTTCGTGATCGAGCTTCGCCAGCGCGCGGTGCACCTTGTCGTCACTCACCCGCGAACCGAGTCGCTGCAACCGGTCGACCAGCACCGAGTTGTTGGTTTCGAGCCGAGCATTGCGCGCTCGACGAGGCTCCATCATGCGCCCAAACTTGCCCGCAAGCGTCAACTTCGTCGCACCGATCTGGTTGGCTCCATGCTGGCGGTAGTCGATCGTGGGCTGCTCGATAAAATCGGTCGTGGCGACTGCGGCAGCAATCACCCCCAGCCATTCGTCGTGAACCCACGACGACGGAAAGGGTGCTGCAAACTCCACGAGGCTCCGACGAAAGACAGTGCACGCGCCCGTCACGAGGTTGCGGCGAAGCAGTGCCGAGAACGCGTCACCGCTGTGGATGCTCGCCACCTCGCCTGCACTCACTCCGAGTGCCTCGGCGAGCGTGTGGCCGAGCGGCTGCCCCGCGGCATCGACGAGTCGAGCATCACTGTGGAGGAGAGCAACGGTGGGCTGCGCGGCAAACCCTGCCAGAAACAGCGCAAGCCGTCCTGAATGCCACACGTCATCCTGATCGCTCAAAGCGATGAGATCGCCGGAGCACGCACGAATCGCTTGCTCAAAGTTTTTGGTCACGCCCAGTGGCGGGGTGTTCTCGAAGACCGTCAACGCAACAGCGGGATAGCGGGCCGCGACCTCACGCACTCGGGCGATCGTCTCATCGCTGGAGGCGTCATCCGAAACCACAAGCTGCTCGGGCGCTGGCACCTGCTCGAGAATGCTGACGAGCTGTTCTTCGATGTAGGTGGCGCCGTTGTGCGTGCACAAAGCCACCGAGATGCTGGGGGTCGGCTCAGGCGCGCTCATTGCTCCAGCCTACGGCGGGAAGGGTGCGGCATTGCGCAACGCCAAGCCAACTATCATTGTTGAGCTATGCCTGCCGATTTCACCTCTGGGGTTCTCCCCCGCGTCGCCGTGCTGTTGGCGACCCACAACGGTCGTCGTTGGCTCCCCGAACAGCTCGATAGCGTGCTCACGCAGTCAGGCGTTGAGGTAGAAATCTTCGCGCGTGACGATGCCTCGACAGATGGCACCGCCGAGTGGCTAGCCGAGCGTGCCGCCACCGAACCTCGATTGACGATCATCCCTAGCGATGGCGCATCAGGCAGTGCCGCCGCCAATTTCTATCGCCTCATTCAGTTGGTGCCCGCGGACCGTGAGTTTTATGCGTTCTGTGATCAGGATGACATTTGGGTGCCGACCAAACTTGCCTCCCATGCACGACTGAGTGCCGCGCTCGCTGTTGACGGTGTCTCGTCGAATGTGATGTCATTCACGCCGGACGGCGAGCAGAGTCTCGTGAAGAAGGACTTTCCCCAACGCCGCTTCGACTACTTGCTCGAAAGCCCTGGACCCGGCTCGACCTTCCTCATGTCGAACCGACTTGTTGCACTGGCCCGCGATTACCTCAATTCCCCGGCGACGACAAAGCCGCCGCAGTACCACGACTGGTTGCTGTACGTGCTGGCACGAGCGCACGGCTGGACCTGGCACATCGACTCCGTGCCAACCGTGGAATACCGCCAACACGATGCCAACGTTATGGGCGCAAACGTCGGAGCTCGCTCCGCACTTTCGCGCCTCTCGCTGGTACGTGAACAGTGGCACCGCGGTCAGGCACGCCTGCTGACTCGCGTCGCCCTCAGCGTGGCCGACGACGAACACCGCCCAGAACTACTCCGGATACGCGACCTCGTCGATCAACGAAACCTTCGCGCTCGCCTCGCTCTGGCTCGTCGCGCGTCACAACTCAGGCGCCGCCCAAGAGATCAATGGATAATTGCGCTATTGATTGGCGCTGGCGTGTGGTGAATGGACAATCTGTCGTGAATGAGCAATCTGTCGTGAACGGACAAGGTAACTTTATGAAAATTCTCGTCGTCGGCGGCAGTGGCTTTATCGGCTCTCGCCTCCTAGAAACTCTGCACGAGCAGGGGCACGATTTCACCAACTTTGACCGTCACGTGTCACCGCGCTTCCCGGCGCAGTCGGTTGCCGGCGATGTGCGTTCTGCCGCGGAACTCACTGCGGCAAGCGCAGGTCACGACGCGATCATCAACCTCGCCGCCGAGCACCGCGACGACGTCTCCCCCTTGAGCCTGTACACCGAGGTCAACGTTGGAGGCGCACACGCCATCGTGGCTGCAGCCGAAGCCAACGGCATCCAGCGCATCGTATTCACCAGCACTGTCGCGCTCTATGGGCTCGACAAGAACAACGCCACCGAGGATTCGGTGCCCGAACCCTTCAACGAATACGGTCGCTCGAAGCTCGCCGCCGAAGGAGTTTTCAGCGAGTGGGCGAACGCGGATGCCACGCGCTCGCTAGCGATGGTGCGCCCCTCAGTCGTGTTCGGCGAAGGCAACCGCGGCAATGTCTACAACCTCGCCAAGCAGGTTTCCTCTGGCCGCTTCATCATGGTCGGCAAGGGCGAGAACAAGAAGTCGATGGCGTACGTCGGCAATATCGTTGGCTACATCGCGAGCCGCCTCGACGCACCGACCGGCATTGAGATTCGCAACTTCGCCGACAAACCCGACCTCTCGACGAAAGAACTCATCTCGATTCTGCGTGACGAGATGAACGTGCACGGCGCCAGCGGCGTGCGTTTGCCGCTCCCCCTGGGGATAGCTGCAGGCTACGTTTTCGATGCTGCCGCTAAAATCACTCGACGTACTTTTCCGATTAGTGCGGTGCGCATTCGCAAGTTTGCCGCCGACACCACGGTGAACACCGACCGTCTTCGCGACTCCGGCTACACCGCAACCTACAGCTTGCAGGAAGCGCTCAAGCGAACCCTCGCCTCAGAGTTTCCCGCCACCGGCGCATCGGCGCCCGCCCCCAGCTCAACGCCTAAGACCGACAGGAACTCCTCATGAAGATTCTCGTGACCGGCGGCGCCGGATTTATTGGCTCAAACTTTGTTCGACGCACCATCGAAGACACCTACCCGGGTCTCGCTGGCGCGGATGTCGTGGTGCTTGATGCACTGACGTACTCAGGCAACCTCGAGAATCTTGCCCCCGTTGCCGACTCCCCGCGGTATACGTTCGTTGAGGGCGACATTCGCGATGCTGACCTGCTCGATCAGCTGCTTGGCGACATCGACGCCATTGTGCACTTCGCTGCCGAGTCACACGTCGACCGTTCCGTGCGCGATGCGAGCGCATTCGTCGAGACCAACGTGCTCGGCACCCAACGACTGCTCGATGCAGCGCTGCGCGCGAAGACTCCGCGTTTCATCCACGTCTCCACCGACGAGGTTTACGGTTCGATCGAAGAGGGATCCTGGGATGAGTTGCGCCCGCTCGAGCCCAACTCGCCATACTCGGCGTCGAAGGCAGGCAGCGATCTGCTCGCACGCAGCTACTTCCGCACGCACGGCCTCAACGTGTCCATCACGCGCTGCTCCAACAACTACGGGCCATACCACTTTCCCGAGAAGCTGATCCCGCTGTTCGTCACCAATCTGATTGACGGCAAGCACGTTCCTCTCTATGGCGAGGGCAACAACGTGCGTGACTGGCTGCATGTCGACGACCACTGCCGCGGCATTGCACTAGTCGTCAGCGGCGGTCGCGCTGGCGAGATCTACAACATCGGCGGCGGCACCGAACTCACCAATAAAGAGCTCACCCAGATGCTTCTCGATCACACCGGCACCGATTGGTCGTCGGTCGACCGCGTCGAAGACCGCCTCGGTCACGACCTGCGCTATAGCGTCGACATTTCTAAGATCAGCTCCGAGCTCGGCTACGCACCCCAGGTGCCGTTCGAAACTGGGCTTGCCGACGTTGTGCAGTGGTACCGCGAAAATCGCCAGTGGTGGGAGCCACTCAAGGCTAAGGCTGCCCTGTGACCCGAATTGCGGTTGTCGGCGCCGCCGGAATGCTCGGCACCGACCTCATGCACGCGCTTAGTGGTCGCGACGCTACCGCGCTAACGCGCAAAGAGCTAGACATCACCGACCGTGAGGCCGCCCTTGAGGTTCTGAGCGGGTTCGACGTCATTATCAATACCTCGGCTTACACCCGAGTGGATGATGCAGAAACCGACGAAGCGAACGCCCACCTTGTCAATGCGGTTGGCCCTCACAATCTCGCCCTCGCCGCCGCGAAGCACGGGTCACGACTCGTGCAGCTCTCCACGGATTATGTGTTTGACGGCACGGCCACTGAGCCGTACGCGGAAGACGCTCCGCGGCATCCGGTGTCGGCGTATGGCCGCACGAAAGCAGCGGGTGAACTGCTGGCGCTTGAGCACAACCCCGGCCACACGGCGATTGTGCGTACAGCATGGCTTTATGGCCAGCACGGTTCGAGCTTTCCCCGCACGATGCTCAGGCTCGCTGTCGATCGTGAAACTCTGGAAGTTGTGAACGATCAGCGTGGACAGCCGACTTGGACTGGAGATTTGGCCGGCCAGATTGTGGCGCTGGTTGATGCTGGTACTCCGTCGGGAATCTTTCATGGCACCAGCTCTGGGCAAGCGACGTGGTTCGACCTAGCGCAGGCTGTCTTCGTCTGCGCCGGACTCGATCCTGATAGGGTCAAGCCGACCGACAGTTCAGCTTTTCAGCGGCCTGCGCCGCGACCAAGCTTCTCTGTACTTGGTCACCAAGCGTGGCTCGATGCGGGGATTGAACCGATGCGTGATTGGAAACAGGCACTTCAAGCCGCCTTTGATTCAGGAGCATTGACTGCAGAATGACCACTCTCCGCGTCATCATCGATGAGATGCTCTCGCCGACTCGCGGCAGTGTCGCCCGGTATTCCGAAGAGTTGACACGCGGGCTCATTGCGAGTGCGCCAAGCAACTGTTTTGTTGAAGCCTTTGTGTCGGCGTCAACCGAAGACGAGTACGCTCTCATCGCCGAACGACTGCCGAACCTCGCGAAGCTTCACAAGAGCGCCCTCAGTCGTCGCGAACTTCGTGCGTCCTGGCAACACGGATTCACTAAGGTCCCCGGCAACGGGATCCTGCATGCGACCAGCCTGCTCGCCCCACTCAGACGACATGACCGCCTCAACCGCGGTGATCAGATAGTCGTAACCGTGCACGACGTAGTGGCGTGGACCCGACCCGATTCCTTGGGAAGTCGCCAAGCGAGCTGGGCTCGCGCGATGCTCAAGCGCGCCGAAAAGTATGCGGACGCGATTGTCGTTCCCAGTCACACCGTTCTGCAACAGCTCGAAGGTATTGCAAATTTCGGTGACCGTGTTCGTGTGATTAGCGGTGCGGCAAGTTCGAGCCTGCACATTCCCGACAACGTTGATGAACGTGCCAACGAACTCGACCTGCCATTGCGATTCCTGCTGGCCATCGGCGGGCTTGAGCCACACCGCGGAATCGATCACCTCATTCGTGCTCTTCACGAACTTGACGACGATGTTGTGCTGCTCCTCGTCGGCCCAGAGCCTGACGACGCAACAGTTGCCGAGTTTGTGGCAGCAGAGAAGATTAGCCCCGAACGCGTTCGTTGCATGGGCACGCTCAGCAACGACGATCTGTCGGTCACCTTCGATCATACTGCGGCCTTCGTCTACCCCAACCTCGATGTTGGTTTCGGGATGCCGGTGCTTGAGGCGCTCTCATTCGGCATTCCCGTCGTGCATTCAGATGCACCCGCGCTTGTGGAGCTGGCTGCGGACGCGGGTGTCGTAGTTGAGCGAGAACCAGCTGAAGGCTACGCCGAGGCGCTTGCCGACGGCATTAGGCGCGTGCTCGATGACGCCCCATTCGCGGAACGCTTGTTCTATGCGGGCCAGGATCGTGCTCGCGCGTTCAATTGGCGCATGTCTGCGGAGAAAGTCTGGCAGCTTCACGCCGACCTGTAGAAACGGGTGCTGGCTATTCGGCGCTGGTTATTCGGTGTTGTCGTCTACGACTGTGGGCGCTGTGACTCCGGCTACGAGCTGGCGAACGTAGCCGAAGTCTGGGTTCTCGGGCACGACATCATTCGCCGGAACCAGCTCAAGCGAGCCAATCGGCAATGCTCGAGTCTTGGAAGCGAGATTCACGAAGTACCCGAGGCTCCCCTGCGGAATATCGGTTGTCACGACTTTCGAGCTGGCGGCGGCGATGGCCTGAACCTTGGTCAGCACATTAGACGGCGTGAACTGCTCAATGACCGCCTGCTGCAGTTGACGCTGACGCGCCATACGGTCGTAGTCGCTCGTGTCGTGCCTCGAGCGTGCATACCAGAGGGCGTGGTAACCATCCATAACCTGCACGCCCGCGGGAATCCATTCCGCGACGATCGTGAATTCGGCATCCGCGTGAATCGGCACAGCTTCTTCGGCATTAATTGTGACGCCACCAAGCGAATCAATCAGGTCTGAGAATCCCTGCATGTCGATGAGCGCGTAGTACTGGATGCCGAGCCCCGTAATGCCTTCAACGGCATCGCGCATGGCCTCGATTCCGGGCGCGCTGCCGTTGGCTACTGCGTCTGGGTAGAGCTCTGGAGTTTTGAGCTCAACCTCGGTGTAGACGGAGTTGAGCATGCACACGTCAACGGCGCAACCGTATGATCCATAGCCGTCAGGGTATATGTCCGCAAGCGGCGACCCTTCGACGAAGGGCGCGAGCTGGATGTCGCGCGGAAGGCCGATTAGGACTGCCTCGCCCGTTTCAGCATCAATACTCGCCACGGTGATGCTGTCGGGTCGCAGCCCATCACGATCGACTCCGGCGTCCCCACCGAGAAGCAGGATGTTGTAGCGCCCGTCGATGGGTTCTTTGGTTGGCGCAGCGATGAAGACGTCGCTGAGGAACGAATTGGCGGTCGTCGCGATGTAGGCACCATAGCCAGCGGTGCCTGCCACGACGACGAGAACGATCGCGCTGAACGCCGCAACGACGGAGCGACCAACGGGCGTAGCGCGCCCAAGGTTGGCGAGTGACCAGGCATTGACGGTAAGAATGAGCCACAGAACCGCGTAGAAGGCCAAGATGAGCGCAATCGCCCAGAGCCCCAACGTGCTGCTGCCCACGGTAAGCAGCACCGTTGGTGCGGCGACGGAGAGTACGACGCTGGTGGCCACGATCAGGAGGAACAGAAAGCTTACGACGACGCCGAAGCGGCCAAGCTTTCGGTTGCCGGCGAGGAGTTGAGCCGAGCCAGGAATGAGCACGTTGAGGCCAAGCAGCCACCACGCGCGTTTCGTCATCGTCTCCGGCGACCGATCTGCCGGCTGACGGATGGAACTCGCTGCGCTCACAGGCTCGCGTTCAGTGCGGCGTTTTTGTCGTCAACGAGCGCTTCAAGTTGCGCCGCGTATTCGGCAAGTTTTTGGGTGAGTTCGGCATCCCCTGACCCGAGAATCCGGGCTGCCAAGATTCCCGCATTGCGCGCTCCGCCGATCGATACCGTCGCAACAGGGATACCTGCGGGCATCTGCACAATCGACAACAGCGAATCCAGGCCGTCGAGGCGAGAGAGCGGAACCGGAACACCAATAACGGGAAGCGTCGTCACAGAAGCCAGCATCCCGGGCAAATGAGCAGCGCCACCCGCCCCAGCAATGATGACCCGGATGCCGCGACCGGCCGCTTCTTTGCCGAACGCGATCATCTTCTCGGCACTGCGATGCGCAGAAACCACGTTGACTTCGTGGGCGATACCAAAATCTTTGAGCGCAGCGGATGCCTCGACCATGACGTTCCAGTCAGAGTCTGATCCCATTACGACGGCTACTTGCGGTTGAGTCACGGAACCCATGGTAGGTGTCAATCCTTCAGAATTGCTGCTGCGGCACGCGCGCGGTACACCACGTCATCGAGGTCGTCGCCGCTCACATTGACGTGTCCGACCTTGCGGCCGGGGCGGGGCGCTTTGCCATACTCGTGAAACTTCGCCGTCGGTTGGTTCGCGAAAGCTGCGGGGTAGCGGTCGGCGATTGTTCCGGATGCTGGTCCCCCGAGAACATTGATCATGACCGTCCACGGCGAGCGCGCATCCGTCGCGCCGAGGGGAAGATCGAGCACGGCACGCAAGTGTTGTTCGAATTGGCTCGTGACCGCGCCATCCATTGTCCAATGCCCGCTGTTGTGGGGACGCATCGCGAGTTCGTTGATGAGTAGGCGTCCGTCGGAGGTTTCGAAGAGTTCCACGGCGAGTACGCCAGTGACACCCAGTTCGTCGACGACAGTGCGCGCGATAGTGGCTGCGGCATCCGCAAGTGATCCAGTCAACGACGGTGCGGGTGCGATCACTTCGGCGCAGACGCCGTCTTGCTGAATCGACTCAACGAGGGGCCACAATGCGACTTCGCCACTCGGGCTGCGGGCGGCTAATTGTGCGAGTTCACGAGTAAACGACACGAGTTCTTCGACCAAGAGAGGGTTGCCTGCCTCGAACCAGTCCGCAACATCGCTTGCGGCTGAGACCACGCGAACGCCTTTGCCGTCGTAACCGCCCCGAGGAGTTTTGACGATCACTCGTCCACCGTTTGCGGCCAAGAATTCGTCAAGCTCGGCCGGCGTCGACACACTCGCCCACTCGGGTACGGGTAGTCCAAGACGGGTCAACTCCTGACGCATCAGAATCTTGTCTTGCGCAACCGCTAAGGGTGCGGGGCCCGGATGCACAGAAACTCCAGCCTCGACGAGCTGAGCCAGCACCCCCTGAGGCACGTGCTCGTGATCGAAAGTGATGACGTCGACATCGCGGGCAAAAGCGAGAACGGTGTCGGCATCCGTGTAATTGCCGACGGCAGTCGCCGCCAGCTTCGCAGACATTCCCTCGCTCTCGGCAAGCACGCGAAGCTCAATACCGAGCTCGATTGCGCGCGGGATCATCATTCTGGCCAGCTGGCCTCCGCCAATTACGCCCACGATCGGTGGCACTAGTGACTCCTGCACTGTCTAAGATGATGCCCAGTTTCGGGCCTAGCTTGGCGGGTTAGACTTCGAACCGCCCTGCCCCATTCTTGTCTACTGCGGAGATCACATGCGAAAGCTGCTCAGCCAATTTCTGCGTTTCGGCGTAGTGGGGCTCGGCGGGCTCGTGATCGATGTCGCAGTATTCAACCTGTTGCGGATCACAATTCTCTCACCCGACGTTCTTCACGAAGGACCGGTGATCGCCAAGATCATCTCGACGACTTTGGCAATAGGCGCAAACTGGGTCGGCAACCGTCGCTGGACTTTTGCAACTGCAGGGCGCGCCGGGGCCGCTCGCGAAGGCATCGAGTTTGCCATCGTCAGCGTTGCCGGAATGGCAATCGGCGTGTTGTGCCTGTGGGTGTCTCACTACGTACTCGGCTATACATCGTTGCTGGCCGACAACATCGCCACCAACGTTGTTGGCCTCGCTCTCGGCGCCTTCTTCCGTTTCGCCCTCTACCGCTGGTGGGTCTTTAACCCGAGCCGTGGCGTACTAGCTGCCGAACACACCGCTGCCGACGTGGTGTTAGGGGCGACCCAACGCGCGATAGGTCCAGCCGGCTTCACGCCACTGCACCGGGTTCAAGCAGTTTCGACCGTCGAGGATCGCGCGCACCGAAACGACTGAGCCGAGTTCGTTCGGATCGATGTCGCGGTACTCTCGCCACTCGGTGAGCACCAGAACAACATCAGCATCGCGGGCCGCTTCCTCGGCGCTAGCGACGTAGTCGAGTTCGGGGCGCAGCCGGCGCGACGTTTCAATTGCCTGCGGATCGGTCGCCCGAACGTGCCCACCCAACTCAGCCAGGCGTGCTGCGACATCGAGTGCCGGGGAATCGCGCACGTCATCAGAGTCTGGCTTGAATGCAAGCCCGAGCACCGCGATCTTTGCCCCTTCGATGGTTCCGCCGAGCACTTCGCGACACAGGTCGACCATGCGTTCGCGTCGACGGAGGTTTATCGCATCGACTTCACCGAGGAAGTTCAGTGCATCCCCGGCACCAAGCTCCGAAGCACGCGCCATGAATCCACGGATGTCTTTGGGCAGGCAGCCACCGCCGAAACCGAGGCCAGCATTCAGAAATCGGCGACCGATGCGCTGGTCGTAACCAATCGCATCCGCAAGCTGGGTGACATCGGCGCCCGTAACTTCCGCAACCTCTGCCATAGCGTTGATGAATGAGATCTTGGTGGCCAAGAAAGCATTGGCTGCGACCTTGACAAGCTCAGAAGTGGCGTAATCAGTGATCACGCGCGGGATACCTTGAGCGAGCACTGTGGCGTACACCTCGTCAAGCACGGCGACCGAGTGGTCGTCGCCGGGACGCACCCCATAGACGAGGCGATCGGGGCTGATGGTGTCTTTCACCGCATAGCCTTCGCGCAGAAACTCTGGATTCCACGCCAAATGCGCGCCAACCGCCTCGATGCGTGCGGCGAGGTGCTCAGCCGTCCCCACTGGCACCGTCGATTTTCCGACAACGACATCGCCCGGTGAAAGGTGAGCAACAATTCCGTCGAATGCAGACTCGACCGCAGTGAGATCTACCGCGTTTGAGCCTTCTTGTTGAGGAGTGCCGACCGCGATAAAGTGCACGGTTGCACCTCGTGCGAGGCTCATGTCGGTGCTGAAAGCTAGCTTGCCCGCCACGAGAGTTTCGCTCAGGAGTTCTGGCAACCCAGGCTCATAGAACGGGGCGTTGGCCGATGACAAGAGGTCAACTTTTGCCTGGTCGATGTCGATGCCAACAACATCGTGACCAAGTTTTGCGAGCGAGGATGCATGAACGGCACCGAGGTAACCACATCCGACAACTGAGATCTTCACGCTGCGCACCCTATCTGATCAGAGTGGACAGAAAGTAGTGTGCGGCCGATCCAGCGCCAAGAAAGCAATCCCTCTGAGGGCAACGGTCCTAACGAGTTCCCCACACCGTGGTCTCGTCTGCGGCCTGAGACTCGTCACGCTGCCGCCTCATCGAGACAACATTTTGGTTGTTCTCCATCAGGTCGTGCAGTGCCGCTTGAGTGATCGACACGGAGGGGATGTCGCGCAAAATCACCGGGTAGTCGTGACCGGCGTTGATCAAGAGGTCGCCGCTGCCGAACATCCGCTGCACCCAATTTTGGCGCACCGTCACGTCATAACCACGGCTATGCAACAGTTCTTGCCTGATGCGAACGAACACCCCGCTCGACAGAACTACCCGTCGTGTGGTGATTGTGTAGTTTCTGGCGAGCCACGCAAAGAACGGCAAAAACCACGCAACCACGATGAGCAGGAGGCCCGCAGTGAGGAGGGCAAGGTTCTGCCAATCTTCTGCGAAGCTGCCAAAGAAGTAGCCGAGGGCTGCTGCGGTCGCCACCAAAATGATGCCGGGAAAGATCAGCGCACGCGCGTGCGAGCGAACACGGGCGACAATCGCCTCGCGTTGAACGCTCACTGGCTCATTTGGCATAGCTCATTCATACCGCAGGTGAGTGACGTCCCCTGCCGCGACGTGCTGCAAGCTGCCGTTCGCGTCGTCCTTCACGACCAACTGCCCCTGGTCGTCGACAGTTTCGGCAGTGCCGAAAATGCGTCCACCGCCAGGAAGCTCAACTCGAACGCGCCGACCGATCGTTCCGCATTCAGCACGCACAGCATCCGCAATTCCACTGCGCACAGCATCGAGCTCGCCGCCAAGGTACTGCTCATAAAGGCCAGTAAGTTGCGTCAGGTAGCTGCTGAGCACCAGATCAACACCGGGATCAGCACCCTCTAGCAGCAAAGACGTCGATACGGATGTCGGCAGTTCGTCGCGCTCAATGGTGAGGTTCAACCCCGCACCGACGATCACACCCGAGCCGTCCGCCACAAGTTCTGAGAGCAGCCCAGAAACCTTTAGGCCTTCAATCTGAACGTCGTTCGGCCACTTCAGGGTGACCTCGCGATCGTTCACCAGACTGCGCACGGCTCGAGCCATTGCCAGACCGCCGAGAAGCGGCATCCACGCCAATGATCCAATGGATGCCTCTGCGGGCGCCAGCAGCACTGAGACAGCGAATGTCTTGCCCGGGGGCGCGATCCACTCTCGGCCCAGTCGGCCGCGACCTGCAGTCTGATTTGTTGTGATCAGAGCAGAGAGGTGCTGCGCTTCGCCGCGTGCCGCTCGCGCCATCAATTCTTGATTGGTCGATCCGACCTCATCGAGGTGCTCAAGCAGGGGGAGAACGGCGGCGCTCAATGGAAGGTGCATCACTTCAGCGTAGATGCAAAAGAGCACGCGCCGGCGGTCTGCGTAGATGCCCCGAGGAATCATGTCAAGATGCGCGCGAGGATTGATTCGTGGAATCATTTGAGAGTGCGCGCGAGGATGGTCTGGCTGCTGGTCCTTTCTTGCTGGTCGTCA
>NZ_BAAAKW010000064.1:0-30510 GCF_039527955.1 Rhodoglobus aureus
CACAGGCCCCACACTGCAATCGGAGGCCACCCACCCATCAGCCGGTTAACTAACCTCTCTGGGCAGTACAGCTAGTGAGTGGAAATTGTGTGCCCGAGGGGGCGAACGCGCGCGGGCGCCCGCGCGCGTTTCGTTGATGACCTCAATTCTCGTTGATCGGTCTCAAGCCGTTGACAACCGCGCTTACTTAATTCTATAGTTTGTTTAGTCCTGAACTAAGGGGAACCAATGGCGTTTCGACCGATGGCACGAACCGACGTAAACCGATCAGCAATCCTTGCTCACCTCGGTGCACACGGTCCGGCATCCCGAGCAGAGCTCGCCCGCACGCTGAGCCTGTCGCCCGCGTTGATGACCCAGCTCACGAAAGACCTTCTTCACGACGGCCTTCTCAGCGAACTCGAGCACCAGCCGTCGCAAGGCGGGCGCCCAGCGCGGATGCTCGGTCTCGTGTCGAGCGCGGGCAGTGCGGTTGGAGTGAAAGTTGCCTCCGACCACGTCGCCTTCGTTGAGGTCGGCATTGACGGCTCAGTGTCGCGAACAGCGAGCGAGCCATTTGATGCGTCATCCAACACGATGCTCACGACTCTTGCCGCCTTGCTCCGCGCGTTCATCGCCGGCGGCTCCGAAGCTCCGCTGCTTGGCATTGGCGTCGGGGTTCCCGGATCGGTCGACTCGCAGGCCGCCGGGGTCGTGAGTTCGACGCAACTGAAGTGGAACAACGTTCCCATCGGTGCAACGCTGCGTCGCGAGCTTGGGCTGCCGGTGCTGGTAGAAAACAACGTCAACGCTCTCGCCATGGCGGAACGCCTTTATGGCCTCGGTCGTCGTCATCTCAACTTTCTCGCTGTCACCATCGGAACCGGTGTCGGAGCCGCAATCGTGGTTGATGGGGGCATCGTTCGCGGCTTTGGTGGTGGCGCTGGTGAAATTGGTCACGTGCCCGTTCGAGAGCAGGGTCCGCTGTGCAGCTGCGGAAATAGCGGTTGCCTTGAGACCTTCGTCTCAGAGTCTGCTCTCGTAGAGACTGCTCGTGAACGGGGAATCATTGCGCGCGGTGCGGGGATCGCGGCACTTCGTGATGCTGCGGATCAGGGCAATTCCGAGGCAATCGCCGTCTTTGGCGAAGCCGGGCATTTGCTCGGGCGAGTGATCGCCGGACTCGTCCACGTGCTCGACCCCGAGATCGTGATCCTCCTAGGGGAGGGCACTGCTGGTTGGCACCACTGGTCATTTGGCTTCGAGCCCGCCTTCCGTGCGGCACTCATCCCGGCCCGACGCAGCATCCCCGTGGCGGTTGAGACCTGGCAAGACGCGAGCTGGGCACAGGGGGCCGCCACCCTCGTGCTTGCCACGCCATTCGATGCAGAAGGTGTTGCCGGAGAACAAGGAGACCTGGTTCGCCAGCGTCTCGTCCAGCAGGCTTCACCACAGGAGCGTGCCTAATGGCCATCCCCACTGTGGATAGTGCACCAAGGAATCACGCCTCCGCTCCAGCGCGGGCTCGAGGCGCAACGTCGCGGGGCCCAGGGCAGCGCGGCATCCGGAAGCGCCCATCCGCTGGCTATGTGCTTACCGTGCTGGTTTTTCTCCTTCCCAGTGCAATACCGCTGACCCTCTTCGTACTTGGCCCGATGCTTGCTGCGGCTTGGATCAGCTTTACCGAGTGGAACCTGATCACTCCGATGGAGTTCATCGGTTGGGCAAACTACCAGTCGCTTCTCGCCGACGAGCGCACTGGTCAAGTCTTCCTTCATACGATCCAGTACATCGCCGGTTATTTGCCCCTCGTCTACATCGGCGGACTCGCCCTTGCTCTCGCACTCAACCGTGCACTTAAGGGTCGCTCGCTCTGGCGAGGAATCTACTTTCTGCCCGTGGTGACCAGCTGGATTGCCGTCGCGATCGTGTGGCGCTGGCTGCTCAACCCCAACAACGGTGTTGTCAATCTCGCACTGGGATGGTTCGGCATCGATGGCCCAGGCTGGTGGACTGACCCCGACTGGGCAATGATTTCGATCATCCTCGCGAGCGCGTGGAAAGACCTGGGCTTTGTGATGGTGATTCTTCTCGCCGGGCTTCAATCGATTAATCCTGACCTGTATGACGCGGCCAAAGTGGATGGCGCTGGCGCGTGGAGTCGGTTGAAGAACGTCACGATCCCCATGCTGAGCCCGAGCACGTTCTTCGTTGTTGTGATCTCGCTCATCAATGGCTTTCAAGTGTTCGATCAGGTCTACGCGATGACCGGTGGCGGCCCCGGTGGATCAACCCAGGTTGTTGTTCAGCAGATCTACGACCTGACGTTCCGCTATGGCGCTGCGGGTGAGGCATCCGCCCTCTCGTGGCTGTTGTTTATTGTCATTCTTGGCGTCACCGTGATCCAAATCATCGGCCAAAAGAGGTGGGTGCACTATGCATAGGTCACAGCGCGTTCGCCCCCAATCGGTCATTCTCCACGTTGTCATCATCGCGGGCGCAGCGGCGATGTTCTTCCCGTTCTTGTGGACGTTCATCACCTCCATCACCGCCGGTGCAGGCTTCTCAATCACCCCTCAACTGTGGCCAGAGAATCCCTCATTCGAGGCATACCAAACCTTGTTCACCGAGCGCCCATTCGCTCGAGTCGTGGCGAATAGCGTTGGGCTGGCCCTCGTGACGACACTGGTTCAATTGTTTACGAGCGCCACTGCGGCCTACGCCTTTAGTCGACTGCCATTCCGTGGCCGTGGCATCGTGTTCGCGATCTACCTCGCAACCATGATGATCCCGCTGCAGGTGCTCATCGTGCCGCTCTTCGCCGAACTTAAGGCGTTTGGACTGCTCAACACCTACCTGGGCGCGCTACTACCGACCTTTGCCAGCGCTTTCGGAATTTTTCTGTTGCGCCAAGCGATTAACCAGGTTCCGCGAGAACTAGATGAAGCCGCGACCCTCGACGGCGCCGGGCACTTTCGAGTGTTTACCCAAATAGTGATTCCGAACATCCGCCCCGCCCTCGCAACGCTCACCGTTTTTGCGTTCATGAGCAGCTGGAATGCGTTCCTCTGGCCGCTGGTCGTGCTTCGCTCACCAGAACTCCAGACCTTGCCTATCGCTCTCGCCGGGCTGCAGGGGCAGTACACCACCGCATGGGACGTCGTTATGGCCGGCTCAGTCGTGAGCATCCTGCCCATGCTCGCGCTCTACATTTTCGCCCAGAAATACATCATTCAGGGCGTCGCAAGCTCAGGGATCAAGTAACGCCCCGGGACACCAGAGATCCATTCATCACCTGACATCAAAGGAGATATCTAGCATGAAACGTTCACTACTTGCTGCGGGAGGCATCCTCGGCGTCTCGGCACTGCTCTTGAGTGCATGCGCCTCAGAACCCGCTAGCAGCGACGACCCGGTAACGATCACTTACTCCAACTTCACCTCGTCAGGAGGAAATGAAGAAAACCTCCAGACGATCATCGACGCGTTTGAAGCAGAGAACCCCAACGTCACCGTAGATGTCACGACCCTGCCCTACGGCGACTACTTCACGACCCTACAAACCGACCTTGCCGCTGGCACTGTTGCGGATGTCGTAGACACCAACTACGACTTCTTCCCGCAGTTGGCTTCGAGCGGTTCGCTCGCACCACTCGAAGTGACCAACCCCGAGTCGTATCGCGAATCGCTCATCGACGCTTACTCCGTCGATGGCACGAGCTACGGGCTGCCCAGTTCGTTCTCCGACGTCGTGCTCTACTACAACGCAGATCTCTTCGATGCTGCCGGGCTCGACTACCCGACCAGCGACTGGACCTGGGATGACGAAATGTCTGCAGCGAAGGCACTCACTGATTCCGGCACCGGAACGTGGGGCGACCACCAACCCGTGTCGTTCTATGAGTTCTACAAAGTGCTCGAGCAGAACGGAGCATCCTTCTTGAGCGACGACGGCACCTCAGTCGCGTTCAACACACCGAAGGGTATCGAAGCGGCTGAATGGCTCACGTCGAAGAGTGGAACTGTTATGCCCACCATCGAACAGGGGCAAGGCACAGCGGACTTCGACACCAACCTGTTCCTTGAGGGCAAGCTCGGCATGATGCACTCGGGAATCTGGGTATTCGGAGCACTAGCTGATGCACCGTTCACGTGGGACATTGCCGTGGAGCCGGGAAACACTCAGCAGGCCAGTGCCGTATTCTCCAACGCGGTTGGTGTCTCAGCAGCATCCGATCACATTGCAGAAGCCAGCGCATTTGCTGAGTTCCTGACCTCGTCGCAGACGATGATCGATGTGCGTTTGGATACTGGTTGGGAACTGCCGCCGACAAGCGACGAAGACCAGCTCGCCGTCTACCTGACCAAGGACACTCCGGCCAACCGTCAGGCAGTCTTTGACTCGCTCGACTCGATCGCGCTCACCCCGCTCGTCGAGAACGGCCAGCAGGAGATGCAAGACATCATCACCGAAGAACTGATCGAGGCGCAGGCCGGCCGCAAATCAGTTGCTGACGCGCTCACGAGTGCTGAAGAACGAATCAACGCAGTAATCGGATAGCTCGTCTCCCCAGTGAGGCCCACCTCGTTTATGCGAGCGTGGGCCTCACTCCCGGCTGGCCCAGGAGGGCACTTCATGACTTCACGCACGGACGACGAGTCCCTCGCGTCGCTAGCAGCACACAGCGTTGAGCTGATCGCGAAGCTTCAACACCCGAGTGGCGCGTATCCCGCGAGCCCCACGTTCTCGGCCTACACCGGCTACTCGTGGTTTCGCGATGGAGCATTCATCGCAGATGGGATGTCCGCCGCGAACGCCGTGGACTCTGCCTCACAATTCTTCGACTGGTGCGAAACAATCCTCACGGCGCATCGCGCACAGATTGAGACGATCGAGCAAGCAGAGGCGGCCGGTACACCACTGGACAACTCGCAGATGCTTGCCACCCGCTTTACCCTCGATGGTGTTGAGGGCGACGATGACTGGTGGGATTTTCAAACGGATGGCTACGGCACCTGGGTGTGGGCAGCTGTCGCTCACGCACAACGGCATGGCCTGAGCCTCGAGCGGTGGAGCAGCGGCATCGAACTGTCTGTGCGCTACCTCCTCGCGAGCTGGCAGCGCCCATGCTTCGACTGGTGGGAAGAACACGCATCCCAGCGCCATGTCTCGACGCTGGGATGCGTAGTAGCGGGGCTCATCGCCGCAGCAGACGCTGGAGTGTTGTCGCCAGAGTGGGAAGCGCGGGCGCGTCACGCTGCGGTCGACGCGCTCCACCTCATCCACACTCAGGGCGTTCGCGATGGCCACCTCGTCAAGTGGCTTGACTCCGAGGCCGTAGATGGCTCGCTTTCCGCCCTCATCTCCCCTCTAGGAGTAGTGGATGGCACCACGCAGTTGGCCGCCAAGACTACGACTCAGATCACCGCCGAACTGGCAGTCGACAGGGGAGTGCACCGCTACCTCGAAGACACGTTTTACGGCGGGGGTCAATGGCCGCTACTCAGTTGCATGTTGGGCCTCGCCTATTCGGCCGGAGGAGACTTCGCGAAAGCTCACCAACAATTGGAGTGGGCAGCACAAACCGTCACCGCCGAAGGATTCTTGCCCGAGCAAGTAGACGACCACCTTCTCGACCCGCCCCGCGTCGCAGAGTGGCTCGAGCGCTGGGGAAGCGTTGCCACACCACTGCTATGGAGTCACGCAATGTTTGTGCGACTGGCTGTTGAGATCGGCGTGTACGTGCCGCAAGCCTCGGGCGCAACAGTGCCAGCAACGGGTGAACGACACCACGGAAACGAAAGAGAGACTGTCTAGTGCTAAGACATCGACCGCTAGGTTCGGGTCACCCATATTCCGTTGACACTGAGCAGCGCCATCCGGCAGTTCCTGTTCAGGGTGAGAGCCTGCGGCTGGGAGTGCGAGCGACCTCAGAAGTCGACGAAGTGACGCTCATCTGGGATGACGGAGAGACGACAGCCGAGCATCCACTTGAGCGGGTGCAGCAACAATCACGCGGGCAAGCCGTCGACGGTGGGCACTTAGCCTCTGCTCAGGCAAAACTTGCTCGGACCAGTACCGGATTCGCTATTGAACTCTCCACTATCGCGGCAGGTACTGCGTACCGCTATCGCCTTCTTGGCGGTCCGCAGGAGTCGCCGCGCTCGCAGTCCACACGCTGGTTCAGCGTTCGAGCCGCAGGTTGGCAGAGCGCGCCAGATTCCCTTGTTGTTGTGGATGCCGCAGCCGGGTTTGTCGCGAATAGCGTGAGCCTGCTCGCTGACGGGGAGCGAATTGCGCGAGTGCGTTTTGCATTGGCTCTTGCCCCCGGAGAGCACGTCTCAGGTTTTGGCGAACGATTTGATGCCCTCGATCATCGGGGTACCAGCCTCGATTCGGTCGTGTTCGAGCAGTACAAGTCGCAGGGCTCCGAACGAAAGACGTACCTTCCGATGCCGTTTGCTCACGTTGTGGGCGGGCGCGGTTGGGGATTCCACGTGCGCACGAGTCGTCGTGTCTGGTTTGACGTAGCGGAGAGTGACTCTGAGCTGCTCTGGATTGAGGCGGAAGTAGATTCGCTCAGTGCCGACGCGGAGGTTCTCTCTGTCGGAGGCTACGACGGCAGCCCCGCGCGCGTGCTCAACCAGTTTCTTGCTGAAGTTGGGCGACCAGAAGTGTTGCCGAGTTGGGTGCACCGGTTGTGGGCCAGTGGAAACGAGTGGAATACCCAATCCGAAGTCATGCGTCAGATGGATGCCCATCGTGAGCATGGCATCCCTGTTGGCTGCGTTGTGATTGAGGCATGGAGTGACGAGAGCACCTTTACGGTGTGGCGGGATGCGCAGTACGCGCCTAGCCCCGATGGCGCTCCGCAAGAACTCAGCGAGTTCAGTTTTCCCGCCGAGGGCGCTTGGCCCGACCCCAAGGGAATGATTGATGAGTTGCATGATCGCGATGTGCGCGTGCTTCTCTGGCAGATTCCGTTGATCAAGATGCGGCCGCACCCGCTGGGGCAGGCTCGCTTCGACGCCGATGCTGCGGTGGCAGAGAAGGTGCTGATCCAGGATGAAGACCCGCGTGGTGTTCTCAAGCCGTACCGCAATCGCGGCTGGTGGTTTCCGCTGTCGCTCATGCCCGACCTCACTGATGATCGTTCAGCTCGATGGTGGACAGAGAAGCGTCGCTACCTCGTCGAGGAAATGGGCGTCGATGGCTTCAAGACTGATGGCGGCGAACATGCGTGGGGTTCCGAACTCCACTACCGTGATGGACGCCGGGGCGACGAGAAGAACAACACCTTCCCTGTGCACTATGCGCGTGCCTATGGTGACCTTCTGAGGCGAGCGGGCAAGGCTCCAGTGACCTTCTCGCGTGCCGGATACACGGGATCTCAGGCACACGGTGCTTTCTGGGCCGGCGACGAGAACTCAACCTGGGATGCGTTTCGGTGGTCGCTGTTCGCTGGGCTCAATGCGAGCGCGAGCGGAATTCTCTACTGGGGTTGGGATTTGGCCGGTTTTAGCGGAGATGTGCCGACGGCAGAGCTCTATGTGCGCTCGCTTGCCGCCGCAGCGTTCGTTCCGATCATGCAGTATCACTCAGAGTTCAACCATCACCGCTCGCCTAGTCGCGACCGCACACCGTGGAACATCGCCGAGCAGTCAGCAGATCCGGCGGTTCTGACGATGAGCCGCACGATCGTCGAGTTGCGCGAGCGACTCGTGCCGTACCTCACCGCGGAAAGCGAATGGGCTGTAGCGAACGGAACCAACGTGATGCGTCCGCTGTTCTTCGATTGGCCCGATGACGAACGACTCTGGAATCAACCGCTGCAGTGGATGCTGGGGCGGGACATCCTGGTGTCTCCGGTGACTGTAGAAGGAGCTCTTGAGCACACGACAACCCTTCCTCACGGAGACTGGGTGCACGCCTTCAGTGGTGATCGTGTCTCGGGTGGCGATAGTGACACTCGCGCAGTTCCCTGGGATCAAGTACCGGTCTATGTGCGTGCGGATGCGTGGCAGCGACTAGCACCCACGTTCGTGAGCTAACAAGTGGAGTGATGTTCCTGAGGGCGATCGCAGTGGGCAATTGCGTCACAGCCAGATTCGGGTAAGGCTCCGATTGGATCGCCCTCAGGGCATCGTGCTAGATGACATCTAAGCGTCGGGGTCACGCTAAGCGCGACCGGGACCATTCTGCCCCTATTTGTAGTGTTTGCGAAAGGGTTTCACCAAATATTGTGGGGCGATCACAACAATCCGTCGGAACTTGCAAATATCGCGCGCGTAAATGACAACCGCTGCCCCAGATCGCAGTGATGGCTACCACGCCACAGCGCGGCAGCCATCACTGGATAGCCGCCGCGCGGGCAGGCCTAGTTCAGGCCGCGACGGTTCAGTAATGGCTGCAACTCGGCATCCTGCCCGCGGAAGTCACGGAACGCTTCGAGCGGGTTCTTTGACCCTCCAACGCCGAGCAGCAGGGTTCGGAAACGATCACCGTTTTCGCGCGTAAGCCCGCCGTTATTCGTGAACCACTCCACAGTGTCGGCATCCAAAACCTCGCTCCAGATGTACGAGTAATAGCCGGCGTCGTAGGCCGAATTCGCGAAGATGTGCTGAAAGTAGGTGCTCGAATAGCGAGGCGGTACTGCCGGATTGTCGAGACCTACCTCGGCCAGGGCCTGCGCCTCAAACGCGGAGACATCGGTCACGTCGTCGTCGGCGCCAATGCGGTGCCACGCCTGATCGATGAGCGCAGCCGCCAAGTACTCACTCGTGAGGAAGCCCTCGTTGAACGCGGCGCTGGCATGAATGCGCTCCACTATCTCGCGTGGCATCGGCTCGCCAGTCTCGTAGTGCTTGGCATAGTTGTCGAGAACCTCGGGCCAGAGCATCCACATTTCGTTGACCTGGCTAGGGAACTCGACAAAGTCCCGGTAGGTGTTGGTGCCTGAGAACTTCGGGTACGTCACGCGAGCAAAGAGGCCGTGCAGTGCGTGGCCGAACTCATGGAACAGGGTGTTAACTTCGTCGTAGGTCAAGAGCGTCACTTCGCCGGCGCCGGGCTTAGGCACGTTCAAGTTGTTTGTGACGATCACCGGATGCCCGAGCAGTGC
The DNA here is from genome assembly GCF_039527955.1 of Rhodoglobus aureus. Taxonomy (NCBI): domain Bacteria; kingdom Bacillati; phylum Actinomycetota; class Actinomycetes; order Micrococcales; family Microbacteriaceae; genus Rhodoglobus; species Rhodoglobus aureus. Next base: position 9,102 of record NZ_BAAAKW010000064.1, read on the forward strand.
TGATTGCGAAATGAGTGAGTTCATCCACGCTCCGCCTCGCTTGGAATCGCGCGTGAACAAGTCGAGCGTGTACAGGCCGACAGGGGTGCCATCCTCATTGGTTACCTCGAAGACGCGAACATCAGGGTGGTAAGTGGGAAGGTCGTAACGCTCGCTGAACGTCACACCATAAAGCTCGGTTGCGGCGAAAAAGACACCATCGCGCAGCACACGCTCTGCCTCAAAGTACGGTCGCATTTGCGTGGTGTCGACGTTGTACCGTTCAGCGCGCACCTTCTCTGAGTAGTAAGCCCAGTCGGCTGCGGTTACTTCGGCTCCGGCTAGTTTCTCTAACGCAGCGTGCTCCTCACGCGCATTGCGCGCTGCAGCCGGCGCAAGCTTGCCGAGCATGTCCGCCACGCGCTGCGGGTTCTGCGCCGTCTCATCGGCGGTAACCCAGGCTGCGTGACTCTCGAAGCCCAAGAGTGCTGCCCGCTGAGAGCGCACCTTCGCGATCTCGAGTACGAGAGCGCGGTTATCGAAATCTCCACCCCGAATGCCGCGCGAACGCGAGGCAGCCAAAACTCGACCGCGAACATCAGCGTTGCTCAGCACAGAGAGATGTGGCTGGTTGGTGGGCAGAATCAGAGTGATCAGGTACTTGCCGGTGAGACCGCGCTCTTCCGCAGCGCTTGCCGCGGCCGAAATCTCCGAAACACCCAAACCGTCGAGTTCGTCGGCGCTATCAACAACCACTGCAAGGTCGTTCGTGTCAGCCAGAAGATTCTTCTCGAACTTGGTGGTCAGGCTCGACAGCCGCGAGTTGTAGTCGCGCAACGTCGCCTTAGCCTTATCGCTGAGCCCGGCGCCTGACAGCGTGAACTCAGTGAAGTAGCGTTCGACTAGGTAGCGGGCTTCCGCATCCAACTCACTGGTATTGAGTCCGGCGCGAATGTGGCCGATGCGCTCATAGAGTGCGCTGTTGAGGCTAATGGCGTCTCGATGAGCAGCAAACTTCGGGGCGATCACTTCTTCGAGCGCGTCGGTTGCTGCGTTGCTGTCGGCAGAGGTCTTGTTGAAGAACACGATCGCGGCGCGCTCGAGAAGCTGACCGCTCTTCTCTAGGGGAATCATTGTGTTCTCGAACGTCGGCGAATCGGTCTGAGAAGTGATCGCCTCGATCTCCTCAAGCTGCTGCTCCATGCCCTTCTCGAAGGCGGGAGCGAAGTGCTCGTCTTCGATATCGGCGAACGGTGGCATGCCAAATGGCAGCGTGCTGGGCTCAAAGAAAGGATTGGTCATGCATCCACCCTATTCTCGGAGTATGACTCGCGAGCGCTACACCCACGGCCATCACGAAAGTGTTCTCAAATCTCACACCTGGCGCACCATCGCCAACTCCGCTGCCTACCTTGAGCCGCACCTTCAGTCGGGGCTCTCGCTGCTCGATGTTGGTTGCGGACCGGGCACCATCACCGCCGAGTTCGCCGAGCGACTCTCCCCCGGCCAGGTCACCGGTGTGGATGCCGCCCCAGCAGCAATAGAAAAAGCGTCAGCCCTCACCGCCGACAACCTCAGTTTCGTCGTAGGCGACGCCTATGCGCTGCCATTCGACGACAACAGTTTCGATCTCGTGCATTCGCATCAGACGCTGCAGCATCTTGGGCGTCCGGTTGCGGCTCTCGCAGAAATGATGCGCGTGGCCAAACCGGGCGGGCTTATCGCGGTTCGTGACGTCGACTATGCGGGGCTGATTTGTTTTCCGGAACTTTCCGGTTTGCGGGTGTGGGCTGACCTGTACGACGCTGTGCACCGCAGCAACGGGGGAGAGCCGAATGCGGGGCGGCGGCTGAAGGCGTGGGCGCTGCAGGCTGGGCTTACAGATCTCACGGTCACGGCATCCGTCTGGAATTTCTCTGACCAGGCCGACCGCGAATGGTGGGGGAGCATGTGGGAAGCGCGTGTGCTGGAATCAGCCTTCGCCGACGATGCGCTCAGCAAGTCGCTTGCGACGCAAGAAGTGCTGCAGCAGATCAGCAGTGCGTGGCGGGTGTGGGCTGACTCGCCCGAAGGATGGCTGGCAATGCCGCATGGTGAGATTCTCGCGAGAGTGTAATCTCACCGGCGGCCTACCGGGTGTGCGTGCTGCTTACGAGGTGGGTTCTTCTACAGAAACGGTGCCGTCGGCGCCTTGGCGCACGGTGGTGCCGTCGTCGAGTTCGGCGACGGGGCGCGATTCAAGCCACGTGAGGGTCCAACGCCACGCGCTTGTATCGAGGTGGGCGATGTCTGCTTCAACGCCGGCGATCGCGTCGCGCATTGCTGCGCCAAGACGTTCGGGCACGGCAGCGCCGACCGACCATCGTGTGCCGAGCTGCACTAAACGTTCTTTTCGTACAGGATCCACGACGTGCGGTCTGCGACCTTGTCATACAGGCGCTTTGCGCTGTCGTTTTCCTTGTTGGTGATCCAACGGAGCTTTCCGCCGCCATCTTCTGCAGCACGCGCAGCGATGTCGTCGATGATTGTTCCGGCAACTCCAGCTCCGCGGTGCTCAGGGTCGACGTACAGGTCGTCCATGAACCAACCCCACGAGGCGGTGAAGGTGTCGGGCAAGCGGCGGTAAAGACCGAACGCGGCAACGCGGCCGGGGTCGGGAGCGCCCTCAGGAGCTACGGCAACAACTGCGTTGAGCTGTGCCGAGTCATCCATGAGCCATTCCCAGACACCCTGAACAACGGCGTCAGTGAATTCGGTTTCGTAGAACACTCCGTACTTCACGAAGTGATCTTTCCACTCTTCGAAATCGTCTTTGTGGATGTCACGGATTGCGTATGAAGGCTTCTCTGAACTCGTCATTTATTCAACAATACGCGCTTTGTGGGCGTTACGCCGAAACCTCTGGTGCAGTCTCGACCAAGACGATGTCGCGAACCTCAATCTCTTCGGCTTCGACAATCGTGAGGTCGTGGATGCGGCCAACAGCCTTCAAATCGTCGATTGCCGCTGCGATCAGGGTTGGCCCTGCTAGCGTCGCCGAACTCACTTCAGTCTTCTGCGATGCCTTCGCGTCGGTTTTTGCGCGGCGAATACTGATGAGAGCTTGGCCTACCGCAGAGAATAACCCTGTCGGCTCTGCGGTGACACCCAACTCGTCGGCACTCGGCCACGATGCAGCGTGAACCGAGGTGTCGTGCGTCCAGCGCCAGACCTCTTCGGTTGCGAAGGGAAGGTAGGGCGCGAAGAGGCGCAAGAACACGTCGATGGCCGTGTGCAGCGCGCGGTTGGCGCTCGCTTGAGCCTCGGGGGTCCCGGCGCCGTAGGCACGCTCCTTCACTAGTTCGAGATAGTCATCGCAGAAGGTCCAGAAGAACTTCTCGGTGACTTCGAGTGCCTTGGCGTGGTCGAAGTTCTCAAGAGCAGTAGTGGCCTGAGTAACAATGGCTGCCAGCTCGGCAAGCATCTCAAGGTCTAGCGCTTCAGTGACGACCGCTGTGGAGCCTGCGGCAACACCGGCAGGTGCCGGGAACGAGTACACGAACTTCGACGCATTCAGCACCTTGATGGCGAGTCGACGACCGATTTTGATTTGCTTCGGGTTCTGCGGGTCGAACGCGGCGTCAGTACCGAGGCGACTGGATGCTGCCCAGTACCGCACAGCATCCGAGCCGTGGTCATCGAGCATGCCCTTAGGGGTAACAACGTTGCCCTGTGACTTGGACATTTTCTTGCGATCGGGGTCAACGATGAATCCGGAGATGCCCGCGTTTTGCCACGGCACAGTGCCGTGTTCGAGTTCTGAGCGCAACGCGGTAGAGAACAACCACGTGCGAATGATGTCTTGGCCCTGGCTGCGCAGTGAGTAGGGGAAGACGAGGTTGAACAGCTCGGGGTCAGTTTCCCAACCACCAGCGATCTGCGGGGTTAGCGATGACGTGGCCCACGTATCCATGATGTCGAGTTCGCCCTCAAAGCCGCCGGGAACGCCGCGCTGGTCTTCGGTGTAGCCCGGCGCAGTGTCAGATGACGGGTCCATCGGCAGCGAGTCTTCGCTGGGAACAATGGGTGCACCTTTTTCGGCGTCCGCGTCGAGTTCATACCAAACGGGGATCGGCACACCGAAGAAGCGCTGGCGCGAAATGAGCCAGTCGCCCGTGAGGCCACCAACCCAGTTGTCGTAACGCACCCGCATGTGATCGGGGGTGAAGTTGATTTGCTTTCCAGCCTCGATGAGGCGGCCACGCAGTTTCTCGTCGCGGGCACCATTGCTGATGTACCACTGGCGAGTAGAGATGATCTCAAGAGGCTTATCGCCCTTTTCGAAGAACTTCACTTGGTGCTGAATCGGCTTGGGATCGCCGATCATCTCGCCAGATTCCTTGAGCAGAGCAGCCATTGCGGCTTTCGCGCTAAAGACGGTCTTGCCAGCGAGCTCAGCGTAGGCAGCGTGCGCTGTGTCGCCAACGATAACGTCGGGTGCGTCAGCAATGATTCGGCCGTCTGCGCCAATGATGGTGCGGTTGGGTAGGTCGAGTTCTCGCCACCAGACAACGTCGGTTACGTCACCGAAGGTACAGATCATGGCGATGCCCGAGCCCTTGTCTTGCTGCGCAAGGTGGTGGGCAAGTATGGGAACCTCAACACCGAAGATCGGTGTGGTGACCATGGTGCCGAAGAGGTGCTTGTAGCGCTCATCGTCGGGGTGAGCCACGAGGGCAACACAGGCCGGAAGCAGTTCGGGGCGCGTCGTTTCAATGTGGATGTCGTCGCCGTCGGCTTTGTGGAAGGCAAGACGGTGGTAGGCGGCAGGTTGCTCTTTGTCTTCGAGTTCTGCCTGGGCAACGGCGGTGCGGAACGTGACATCCCACAGGGTCGGAGCGTAGGCCTGATAGGCCTCGCCACGCTCGAGATTGCGCAGGAACGCACGCTGGGCGGCACGCTGAGCGTCATCACCAATCGTGCGGTAGGTGAGGTTCCAGTCAACGCTCAATCCAAGCTGGCGCCACAGGTCTTCGAACTGCTTCTCGTCTTCAGCGGTGAGCGTCTCGCACAGCTCAACAAAGTTGCGCCGAGAGATCGGCAGCTGTGCGGCGGCCTTTGTCGACTTGCCTTCGCCGCCCTGCTGCGGTGGCTCGAAGCCGTCGTTGTAGGGGAGCGTGGGATCGCAGCGCACACCGTAGTAGTTCTGAACCCGACGTTCGGTAGGCAGGCCATTGTCATCCCACCCCATGGGGTAGAAGATCTCTTTTCCGCGCATCCGCTGAAAACGGGTGACGAGGTCCATATGCGTATAGCTGAACACGTGACCAATGTGCAGACTGCCGGATGCTGTCGGCGGGGGAGTGTCGACCGAGAACACACAATCAGAGCCATCGGCGAGTGCCTTCTGGCGATCGAACCGGTAGGTACCTTCGTTCTCCCAGACTGGAGCCCATTTGTCTTCGAGGCCTTCTAGGGCGGGCTTTTCGGGAACGCTCGACGACATAATTTGCTCCGGTTCGATATATGCGGCACCGAGTCAAAAAGAGGTGCCTGAGTGTGAGGTTTAGGGCAACTCTACTCGGCGATTAGCGTCGCGTCGATTGCGCTCTGAACGTAGGGTTCGAGACGGCCGCGCAGAGGGCCAGCTTGCGCCCACTCTTGCGCTGCGGCGATGACACACGCAATGAGACTGTAGGCCTGAGCTCGAGCGGCAGCCGGGGCAACACCATTGCGTCGAAGGTGCTCGCTGAGGAGCCTCGCCTGTGTAGCGAAGCGACTCATTGCCGATGCTTGCAGCTCAGTAATACTGCCGATGAGGTCGTACTGCGTCAGCACAAAAGGCACATGTTCTGACTGCAGCGGAGCAATTGCGGTCAGCATCGCTTGTCGGATGCCGATCCCGGCTGCGTTCGTTGTCGGTGCGACCGATGAATCCCCGGCAAGCGCGGCCTTCACCCGCTCGGTCGTGGCATCAAGCTCAACCCAGAAGACTTCGCCCTTGGCGTCAAAGTAATTGAAGAACGTGTTGCGGCTTACGCCGGCCCTCGTGGCGATGTGGTCAACCGTGGTGCCGAGATAGCCGTTCTCAACAAAGAGTTCGAAGGCGGCTTCCTGAAGGAGCTCTCGCGAGGCTGCCGGTGGGCGCCCGCGGCCGGAATGTCGAGTCGTGGTCACCGCATCATCCTCTCATTCGCGTGGTGTTGAAAGTGCGCGTGCGGGGCCGTGAACTCGAGGCAGGGCCGCAATGAGGGACCGAGTGTAGGGATCCTTCGGCGAGGTGAAGATCTCCTCAGCGAGGCCGGTCTCCACGATGCGCCCCTCGTTGATCACGGCAACCGTGTCGCTCATGTGGCGGATCACTCCAAGATCGTGCGAGATGAAGAGATAGCTGAGCCCGAGGTGGCGCTGGAGGTCATCCATGAGGTCCAGCACCCGCGCCTGGGTCGAAACATCCAGAGCAGACACCGGTTCATCGCAGAGCAATGTGCGCGGGGCCGGAGCCAACGCGCGGGCGATTGCCACCCGCTGTCGCTGGCCACCCGAGAGATGGAGCGGGCGGCGGTTTTTGAGGCTTCGGGGCAGGTCTACGGCGTCCAGCAGCTCGTCCACTGTCGACAATTGGCTCGTCTCACCGGACACGTTGGCGCGAAGGGCATCGAACAGGATGCGTTCGACAGTCAGCCTCGGATCAAAGGAACTCAGCGGGTCTTGATAGATCGCGCCAAGCGTGTGGCGAAGCGGGCGGCGCTCGTGGGCGCTGAGCGAACCCCATTGCTCTCCGTTGAGGCGGATACCTCCGCTGTCGGCGGTTTCGAGTCCAAGCGCGATTCGGGCGATCGTGGTCTTTCCTGAGCCTGACTGCCCCACAAGCCCCAGGGTCGTTCCGGTATCAAGCGTGAGCGAGACACGATCGAGCGCTTGGATCGGCTCGTCGGTGCGGGTTGGGTAGCGACGCGACACCGCTGTCAGTTCAAGCGCAGGCGCGCCGGCAGCCACAGCGGATGCTGACGCGGAACCGCCAACAGGCTGCTGCGGGCGAGTCGTGAGCGTGGGCCCGCGCTCGTGGATTCTCAGCGGCACTCCGCGAGGAACATCCACGGGAATGGAGGCCAAGAGCTGTTGCGTCTCGAACGCAACCGGTGCGTTCAGCACGGTCGCAGTTTCGCCGCTTTCGACGATGCGCCCCTGACTCATGACGGCAACCCGATCGGCGACCTGCGAAACCACGGCCAAGTCGTGGGTGATGAGAATGAACGCGGTGCCGGTATCGGTCAGTGAGCGCAGCAGGCTCAGCACGGTGGCTTGCACGGTGACATCGAGCGCCGTTGTTGGCTCGTCGGCAATGATTAGTGGGGGCCCTGCCGCCAGTGCGGTCGCAATCAGCGCTCGCTGTCGTAGACCTCCTGAGAGTTCACCAGAGCGCTGCCGCGCACGGAGCGCAGGGTTCGGCACGCCGACAGCATCGAGTAGCTCGAGAACTCGTTGCTGTCGTTGGGCGTGAGTGAGCGTGGTGTGCAGTCGCAACACATCATCAATCTCGCGGCCGACCGGGCGAAGCGGGTCGAGCGAGACGAGAGCATCCTGCAGCACGAGACCAATGGATGCACCCCTGATCGTCCGCCAGCGACGTGATCGCGCGCTCGGCAGGGGCTCGCCGAGCAGGGTGAGGGCGTCGAAACTCACATGAGCATTTGGCGGAGCGAGCCCGAGCAGTGTTCGAGCGGTAACGCTCTTACCCGATCCAGATTCTCCGACAATGGCAAGACACTCGCCCGCGCGCACGTCGAAGCTCACACCGTCGACGGCGGGTGCGGGGGCGCGTTCGAAGTGCACGCTCAGATTCTGCACGCTCAGTAACGGCTGGTCGGTCATCCGATTGCCCCCTGACGGGTTCGCTCATTGAGGGCACGCCCAAGGACCGTGAACGACGCTGCTGTTGCAACAATGGCAAGCCCAGGGAACACGGTGAGCCACCACGCCACATCGATGTAGGTGCGTCCGCTTGACAGCATTGCGCCCCATTCGGCGGCGGGTGGTGCAACGCCGAGCCCTAAGAATCCGAGCGATGATGCCCACACGATGGCTTGACCGACGCCGAGCGTGCCGAGCACGAAAATGGGCGCAAGCGCGCCGGGGAGGATGTGCTGCACAACGATTCTGAGTCGGGAATGTCCGAGCACTGTTGCTGCCTCTACATAGCCCGAGTTGCGCACGCTGCGCAGTTGACTCCGGATGATGCGGGCATAGCCGGGTGCAGTGGAAAGTCCCACCGCAACTGTTGAGGTGACCACCCCGGGCCCAGCAATGGCGATGAAGACGAGTGCGAGCAGCAGACCAGGCAGTGCGAACATCACCTCGACGACTCGTGTGCTCACAAAGTCACCGACGCGACCGCCGAGCCCGCCGAGCAGACCCAACACGAGGGCTAGGCCGAGCCCAACAACGGTGGCGGCAATCCCGATGAGCAAGGAGTTGGCTGCCCCAAACACAACCCGGGTGTACACATCACGCCCCGATTCGTCAGTGCCGAAGAGGTGTGCTGGTGACGGCGACTGGAAAGCATCAACCGGTGCAACGGCGTCCGGATCTGCCGTGGTCAACAACTGTGGGGCGAGCGCCGCGGTGAGGATGAAGAGCAGCGCAACGATCGCCACGAAGGCCCCACTGTTTCCTGCTAGTTTCTGCCAACCGGTTGTCGCCGGCGTAGCCCGTGCGCCCCGACCTAGGCGACCGGCAAGTATCTCGGTCACTGTTTTGCCACCCTCGGGTCGACGATTCGATCGATAGCATCCGTTGCGACAGTGACGATGATGAACGTGAGTGCTGAAAGCAGCGCAACGGCGGTGACGACAGGAATGTCGCGGATGGAGACCGCGCTCAACAGGGTTCGACCCAGCCCCGGTCGCGCAAAAATTGTCTCAACGACAACGGCGCCGCTCAGGAGAGAGCCGAACGCCCATCCCGATAGCGAAATTCCGGGGAGGGCTGCGTGACGGAGCACGTGACGGAATCGCACACCCCATTCGCTTTCTCCACGGGCGCGAGCGGAAACCACGAAGGGCTGCTCGTAGGCGTTCGCGAGTGATTCCCTCATGAGTTGACCCAAGAAGCCGGTAAGCGGAAGCGCGAGGGTCAGCACGGGCAAGATGAGCCCGAGGGGCCCGGGGACACTTATCGGCGGCAGCCAGTGAAGGGTGTTGCTTAAGACAATTATCAGCAGAGATGCGAGCCAAAAGTGTGGCACCGCTGCGGCTAGCAGTTCGAGCCCAGAACCCACAGCGCGTGCAGGGCCACGGCGGCCGCTCGTCACCATCGTCAGGGCGAGAGCCAGAACCCACGCCACCACCAGCGACGCAATCGTGAGCACGAGCGTCGACCAGAGCTGCGTTAGAACGTACGGCGCTACGGCAATCTTGAGTGCGTAGGAGGTGCCGAAATCGGCTACCGCCAGTTTGGCCATTGCCAAGAAATATTGAACAATCAGCGGCTGATCGAGGCCGTACTCGACGCGAATTTGTGCAACAGCTTCAGCGGATGCTTGTGATCCTGGGCCACCCAAGATTGCGTCGACTGGGTCGCCGGGAATCAATCGCAGTGCAAAAAAGATGACGGTAGCGACCATCCACAAAACAAACAGACCACCGCCTAAACGGCGCGCCACCCACGCCAGCGAACGCAGTCGCGCTGCTGGTCGAGTGGAGAGCCGCTCGGCGGTTGGGTCTGACGGATCCGTCACGACGGGTAGTCCTAGTCGTTAAGCCACGCGTCGTAGAAGGTCGGAGCCGAGACTGTGGGAAGGGCGCGGAACCCCTCAACGCTCGTGCTGTAGAGGTAGTGGTTCTGCTGATCGTACAAGGGAAGCACATAGAAGCCGTCGATGATGATCGACTGAGCCTCCTCGTACAGTGCGGTGCGCTCAGCAGCATCCGACGTCTGGCTCGCGGTCGTCAAGATCTGGTCCAGCTTCGGGTCGCTGAGCTGCGCCAAGTTCGCGTAGTAGCCGCTCGGAGCAGGGATGATCGAGTCAGAGTGGTAAAGGATGCGAAGCACGTCGGCACCGACCTTCGTGTATGGCGCGCTCACAAGGTTGTATTCGTTGGTGAAGAGTGCTCCGTACCACGACGAGAGGTCAGTCGGCAGAAGCTTCACTTCAAAGCCCACCTCTTTGGCTGAGGCCTGAATCTGTTCGAAAAGTGACTGCTCGGCCGGGATCGACTGATTGGTGCTGATTGGAAAATCGAGGGTCAATCGCACGCCGTCTTTGGTGCGGTAACCGTCGCTGTCGATCGTGTCCCAGCCTGCGTCATCGAGCAGAGTGTTTGCGGCGTCCTGATCTACAGCGAAGGCATCGGGCAACGAGATTCCATCCGCTTCAACGCTCGACAACACGGAATAGGATCGCTCGGCGGTGCCAAAGAAGAGACTGTCGATGCCGGGGGAGACATCGGCGGCCCGAATGAATGCTTCGCGCACGCGCTCGTCGTCAAACGGTGCCTTGCCCGAGTTCAACTCGATGCGGTTTGACGCCCCCGGCCGAGGAGCATTGAGCTCGTCGATTGCGGGATCGCTTTCGGCGGAGGAGATGTTGTTTGGCTGCGCGTTGTCGATGACGTCAACGTCACCCGACTGTAGGGCGGCGTAGCGTGTTGCGGCATCCGGGATGAAGCGCCACTTGAGAGAGTCGAGCAATGCTGTTCCGGTGTGTTCCGCATCTTCGGGAGCCGAGTTGTAGTTCTCATTGCGTTCGAGCGTGATCGACTGCTGCTTCACCCAATCGGTGACGACGAATGGGCCGGTGCCGACAGGGCTTTCGCAGTTGATAGCTTGGTCGCGCTCAAGCGCAGCCGGGGATTGAATGCCGACCCACGGCTGTGAGAGCGACTCCAGCAGGGCGCTATCTGGTGTCGACAGCGTGAACCGTACCTGGTCGGATTCAACGGCGTCGATGCCGTCGATCTTGCCGACCGCGAGGTAGCCAGTGGATGACGCGGTGTTGGGATCCTTCAAGTGCTCGATGTTGGTCTTGACTGCTTCTGCATCGAAGGGCGTGCCGTCGGTGAAGGTGACGTCATCACGCAGGGTGAAGTCCCACGTGAGTCCGTCTTCGCTGGTGGTCCACTCGGTCGCGAGCCACGGGATGATCTCGCCTGCGGTGTTCTTCGACACCAGCGACTCGATGTACTGAGTGCTGATGAGCGCTTGGGGGTAGTTTCCGCCAACGTGAGGGTCGAGGCATCCGGGTTCTGCATCTCCGGTGGCGTACACGAGTGTTCCGCCGGTGACAGGTTCGGCAGCAGGCTCGGTCGCCGCGGTGCATCCCGCGAGAAGTGCAGCAGTGGCGGCGAGGGAAAGGGGGAGCAGAAGGATGCGGGGCGCGCTCAATGTGGTCCTTTGTGTGGGGAGGGAGGCTGCTCGGTTGCGAGCGAACTGGGCATTGTTGAACTCAGTACATAAAGTCTAGCAGCCGAAAAAACCGGGCCGGCTCGCGTGAGCGAAACCGACCCGGTAAATGAAGCTTAAGAGCTACTTCTCGCCGCGCTTGCGCTCGATAGCGTTCGCAAACTTCCACGTCGAAGGAATGATCGCTGCGGCGATGCCAGCCTTGATCAGTCCACCGATGATGAACGGCGTGAGACCCCAGCCGATGACCTGCTCAAGCGTTCCGCCCGTGACAAGCGCCAACCAGGTGAGCCCGAAGACGAAGGTGACAACGGTGCCGCCGAGGAACGACACTGCCGCACCAAGGAACTTCTTGTCCCAGTCACGCTGAGCGAGCCAGCCGGTGAACCCTGCGGCGAAGATGAAGCCGATGATGTAGCCGCCAGTGGTGCCAGCTAGCACGCCGAAGCCAGAGGATGCCTCGCTGAAGACGGGCAAGCCAACGACGCCGAGCAGTGCATAGAGCACCATCGACAGTGCGCCGCGGGTCGCACCGAGCGTCGAGCCGACGAGCAGAACCGCAAGAGTCTGGCCGGTGATCGGAACGGGGTAGAGGGGCACGGCGATTTGGGCCATCACAGCGGTGAGCGCTGCACCGGCGCTGACGAGAGTGATGTCAGTGGCGAGGCTGCGAGAGAAGACGGTGTCGGCAAGCGTGGGCCGGCCAAGGGTCAAAGTGAGAGTCGACACGCGACGCTCCTTTCCTTTGTCTGCGAACTGTGAAAAGCCCTGCCTGAATAGGCTGGCGCGTGAATAACCCTAGTCATAGTTCACGCGATCGGGGCTGCGCCGCGGACCAACAAACTCGCTCAGATTTGTTGGATGCGTAACAAATGACATTCTCGCGCTCGCTAGGCCCATCCGACGCAGCACCAGAGTAAACGTGCTGCGGGTCGCTACCAGCGGATGCCCGAAGTCTGATCGACGGCGGTTCGCGCCCCCGCATCCAACAACTCCGCTGCACCCACACCGGCTGAGTGCATCACCGCCGGAAACAGTAGCCCGGTCCGTTCCTCGAGCTTGAAGAGGTCCACCTGATAGACACGAAATTCGTCCAACGCAGTCACGCTTCTCACGGCGTCTAGGTCTTGAGTGAGCAAAAACGCTCGGACGCTGAGTTGGTCGTTTAGCGAATACGCCAGAATCTTCCAGTATTCACGCGGCACGCGTACGCCCCGGTACACCTGATCATCGTCGAGGAAAACCGGTCCAGCCATGACGCTGACACGCAGGTCGTCCACCTCCACGTCTTCGTAGAGGGCATCCTCCAACCGACCCCACACTCCCTGCTGGCTTGACTGGTTGAAATCGTCCATCTGTGGGGCGATGTTCGTGTAGTAAAAGGAGTCAGAGTTCGCCATTTGCGCCTTCTCCAGGGCTCCCCAGATCAGATCGGAGCGCCGGGCAAGGTGGCCACGATCGAGCCGATTGCCCGAGTACAACTCATTGCCGGTCTGCGCGTCGGGGGGAATGCGCTCGTCTTTCATGAAGGCCAATTTGGCCCGACTGAGCTTCTTCAGGGCTCCGCCGTCGATATTCCACGCCACCCAATAGGCGAAGCGTCGTGCAACGATCATCGCTAGCGAGAAGTGTGTGTACGGCAGGATCGCGCCGCCGTCCCACAACAGAACGTCGCCGCGAATACTTTCCTGCGCGGTCGGGGCAGCTACCTCGATGCTCAAGAAATTCGGGTCGTAGCCGAGGTCGGCATCCATCCCAAGTCTTTGCGTCATGGAGTATCTCCTTCTTGCCCCTGGCCCAGCGGGGTTTCCACAGTACGTCTGTCTGATGTCATCGTCGAGGCAAAAACCTGCGTACAAATAGCGTCCTTGTGCGATCAAGCCAGAGGTATCCAGCCGGGTAATGTGGCTTGCGCGTGCCCGAAGTGTTGCTCTGCGGCGACAACAGCGGCAGTCGGCGTCAGCGGCAGTACGCGAGCAGTTCAGCTTGGGCTGCGAGAAGAATTGGGGAGGCAGCAATGTCGGAGCTTCTGATCATCGCGCTGATGGTGTTCGGCTTTGCCATGGTTTCCCAAAAATTGGAGTTGTCGCCAGTGACGGCGCCAATGGTATTCACCGCTGCGGGCGTCGTGCTTGGCACCGTTGGCGGCGAGTGGTTCCACCTCGACCTCAAGAGCGAGGGGGTCTCCATTCTGGTGGAGGCAACACTCGTGCTGGTGCTATTCACGGATGCCGTCCGCATCGATCTGCGGATGTTGCGCAAACAGATCCTGCTCCCCATCAGGCTTCTGGGCATCGGTTTGCCATTGACGATCATCCTCGGCACGGTGGCGGCAGCGGTGCTGTTCGGAGGGTTGACAATAATTGAAGCGGCGCTCATCGCCGCGATCCTTGCGCCCACCGATCCTGCGCTGGGGCAGGCGGTGGTCAGTGATAAACGGTTGCCGGTGCGCATCCGACAAGGCTTGAACGTCGAGAGCGGCCTCAACGACGGAATTATGGTTCCCGTTGTCACTGTCTTCCTCGCCATTGCCGCCGTTGAAACCGGGGCGGCCGGGGGAGACAACTGGGGTGCGTTCGCGGCGCAGCAGATCGGCTTCGGAATTCTGCTCGGTGGGGTGGTCGGACTGCTCGGCGGATGGACTCTCCACCGCTTTGCCAAGGCCGGGTTCGTTGATGGCATCTACCGCCAACTCGCTACTCTCGCGATTGCCGTCGCCGCGTTCACCAGTGCCGGCGTAGTCGGAGGAAACGGGTTCATCGCCGCCTTCGTTGCCGGTCTCGCGTTTAGCTATGTTGCTCGCGAGGAATGCCACAACGCGCAGGACTTCACCGAAGACCAGGGCCAGCTTCTCGGCTCCGTAACCTTCCTGGTCTTCGGCGCGGTCTTGGCAGCACCGGTGCTCGGATCGCTAACGTGGCAGATTGCCCTCTACGTCGTTCTCTCGTTGACTGTCGTGCGTATGCTTCCGGTGCTCATCGCGCTCGCGTGGTCCCGCATCCGTTTCGAAACGCGCCTGTTCATCGGGTGGTTTGGTCCCCGAGGGCTAGCGTCGATTCTGTTCGCCCTGCTGGTGTTTGATCAATTGAGCGGGACCGTTGCAGACACGGTGTTCTCGGTTGCGGTCTGGACGATTCTGGTCAGTGTGTTTGCTCACGGAGTGACCGCGAGCCCCTGGACCTCGCGTCTTGCTCGCCGTCTGAAGGACGCACCGGCATCCGCACCAGAAATGGTCAAGGTTCAGGAGATGCCAGCCCGTCGTCGACTGTGACCTAACAACCTCACACCGCTGCTGATTGCGCTGACGGGGGCGCTGACGGGGGTGCTGACAATTCGGTTTCGATTACCGTGACTGCCGCGGGCTCCCTAGCCGTGCAGCGCGGGCTTGAGAACGCGGAGAACGCCCCCGCTATTGGCGGCATCGCAATCGCGGCGTTCCCCACAGCGATCGTCCTCGGTATCTTCGCCTGGCTCATGCTGCCAGCAGCCGAACAAATTCGGTCCACCGCGGTAGTAGCGAAACCAATCAAGGGTTCCTCTCCTGAACGTGTGCACTTCTTGAGTGCCACACGCTTGGGCCCCGGTGTTGTCGTGATAGCGGTAGTCGCACTTGTCGCGCTTGGCGTGGCACTCGCTATTCAGGCGGTCTCCAATCCGGCCGAACTTCTCCTGCCCGCTGTCATCGGTTTGGTTGTTCTCGCGCTCGCGGTGAGCACCCGCTCATGGCGCATCACGATCGATCAGCGCGGACTCCGGGTGCGTTCGGCATTCGGCTGGCCGCGTGCCACTATCGCGCCCGACCAGATCGGCTCAGTGGCCGTCGTCACCGTTGATCCCATTGGCGAATTCGGTGGTTACGGGTGGCGTTGGGCGCCGGGCGGCCGCAGCGGAATCGTGCTCTCCAAGGGCGAAGCCATTGAGGTGACGCGGATGAACGGCAAGAAGTTCATCGTGACGATGCACGACGCTCAGCTCGCCGCGGAAGCTCTCGCCACCGTCGCCAAGAAATAGCGGTCAGCGGTCAGCTAACTCGCGTATCATTAGGGCACACGCTATGAACCGGCCATCACCGGTGAGCATTCGGAAGAAATCGCCTCAACTCCAGCCTCGGCAGGGGAGCGGGCGACAGTAGAACCGAACGGGCAAGCCCGTTACAGCGACATGAGTGGTGTACCAGCTGGTGCACAAGCGGGGTGGTACCGCGGCTGAGAGGTCGTCCTCGTGCAGATTATCCGCACCCACGTACCACTGGAGCTTCATGTCGTATCCTCGCCACCGCTCAGACGATTCCGTAGCGCCATCACCGCGATTTCCGGCGATTGAAGAGCAGGTTCTGTCGTACTGGAAGTCAGACGACACTTTTCAGGCATCCATTGATCAGCGTGAAGGCTGCGATGAGTGGGTCTTCTACGACGGACCTCCCTTTGCTAACGGCCTCCCGCACTACGGTCACCTGCTGACCGGCTACGCCAAAGACCTCTTCCCTCGTTTTCAGACGATGCGCGGCAAGCAAGTGCACCGCCGCTTCGGCTGGGACACCCACGGACTGCCCGCTGAACTCGAAGCCATGCGCCAGCTCGGCATCACCGAGAAGGCTCAGATCGAAGAGATGGGCATCGACAAATTCAACGAAGCTGCCCGCGAATCCGTGCTCAAGTACACGGGTGAGTGGCAAGAGTATGTGACCCGTATGGCGCGCTGGGTCGACTTCGATAATGACTACAAGACCCTTGACGTCAACTTCATGGAGAGCGTCATCTGGGCGTTCAAGCAGCTTCACGAGAAGAACCTCGCCTACGAAGGTTTCCGAGTGCTGCCGTACTGCTGGAACGACGAGACCCCGCTGTCGAATCACGAACTGCGGATGGATGACGACGTCTACAAGATGCATCAAGACCAGACCGTCACCGTCACTTTCCCGCTTGACGGCGTGAAAGCCGAAGCGCTCGGACTCACCGGAGTGAAGGCTCTCGCCTGGACGACCACCCCGTGGACCTTGCCCACCAACCTTGCGCTCGCTGTCGGTCCAGACATCGACTACGCCGTGCTTCCTGCTGGCCCTTTGGGTGCTGGCGATGGCTCAGAAGACGGATCGGCGCAGTACCTACTTGCGGGCGACACCATCGCCGCGTACTCGAAAGAACTCGGCTACGAGACTGCTGAGCTAGCGATTGCCGCAGTGTCACGAACGATCAAGGGATCCGAACTCGAGGGTGTTCACTACGACCGCCTCTGGGATTTCTATGAGGATGCCGAGACCTACGGCACCGAAAACGCGTGGCAGTTCTTGGTTGCCGACTACGTCGCCACCGGTGAAGGTACCGGCATCGTGCACCAAGCGCCTGCCTATGGTGAAGAGGACCAAAACGTGTGTGCTGCGGCTGGCATCCCCGTTGTCATCTCTGTTGACGATGGCGGAAAATTCTTGCCGTCGGTGCCTCCGGTTGCCGGAATGCAGGTATTCGACGCCAACAAGCCACTGACGAAACTGCTGCGCGAAGAGGGTCGCCTGCTTAAGGTCGCGAGCTATGAGCACTCCTACCCGCACTGCTGGCGCTGCCGCAATCCGCTGATCTACAAGGCGGTGTCGAGCTGGTTCGTGAAGGTTCCTGAGTTCCGCGACCGTATGGGCGAGCTCAACCAGGACATCAACTGGGTTCCCGAGAACGTCAAAGAAGGCCAATTCGGCAAATGGGTGAGTAACGCCCGCGACTGGTCGATCAGCCGCAACCGCTACTGGGGTTCGCCCATCCCGATCTGGAAGAGCGACAACGCAGACTTCCCGCGCGTCGATGTCTACGGCTCGCTTGCTGAGATTCAAGCCGACTTCGGTCGCTTGCCTCTCAATCACGATGGCGAGCCCGACCTGCACCGCCCGTTCATCGACGAGCTGACGCGACCGAACCCCGATGACCCGAGCGGTCAATCGACGATGCGCCGCATTGAAGATGTGCTCGATGTCTGGTTCGATTCCGGCTCGATGCCGTTCGCTCAGGTGCACTACCCCTTCGAGAATCAGGAGTGGTTCGACACTCACAGCCCGGCCGACTTCATCGTGGAGTACATCGGGCAGACTCGCGGATGGTTCTATACCCTCCACACCCTGTCGACCGCTCTCTTCGACCGGCCAGCGTTCTCGAACGTCATCAGCCACGGCATCGTGCTCGGTAATGACGGCCAAAAGATGTCAAAGAGCTTGCGTAACTACCCGGATGTCTCCGAAGTATTCGATCGCGATGGTGCCGACGCGATGCGCTGGTTCCTGATGTCGAGCTCGGTAATCCGTGGCGGAAACCTCATGGTCACCGAAGAGGGCATCCGGGATGGTGTTCGCCAGATGCTCCTTCCGTTGTGGAGCACGTACTACTTCTTCACTCTCTATGCGAACGCCGCTGACAATTACGAAGCGACGTGGCGCACCGATTCGACGAACGTTCTCGACCGCTACCTGCTAGCGAAGACCCGCGAGCTCATCGAAGATGTGACTACCGAGCTCGATGCCCTCGACAGCCCTATGGCGGCAGCAAAACTGCGGGACTTCGCCGACGTTCTCACCAACTGGTATGTGCGTCGCAGCCGCGACCGTTTTTGGAGCGGCGACGACACCGACGCATTCGACACTCTCTACACGGTGCTCGAGACGGTTGCACGGGTCGCAGCGCCGCTGCTCCCGCTCGTCTCCGAGGAGATGTGGCGCGGGCTGACCAACGGCCGCAGCGTCCACCTCACCGACTGGCCAGACGCATCCGCGTTCCCGAGTGATCATGAGCTGGTTGCGTCGATGGACCGCGTTCGCGAGATCGCCTCGAGCGGTCTTGCCCTGCGCAAGGCGCGCAGCCTGCGTGTTCGGCTGCCGCTGGCATCGTTGACGATTGTCAGCGATGCGCCAGATGCTCTCGCTTCGTTTAGTGACATCCTTCGCGACGAGCTCAACGTTAAAGCTGTGCGGTTCGAGCGACTCGAGGAGGGGTCCTTGGAGAGTTTCGGAATCACCAAGAAGCTCACTGTCAATGCGCGTGCCCTAGGGCCTCGCGTGGGCAAGCAAGTGCAGCACGTCATCACGGCGGCCAAGGCAGGCAACTGGGAGGCAACCGCTGACGGCGTTTCCGTTGACGGGATGGTGTTGGAGCCGGCTGAATACGAGCTTCAGATGGAAGCCGCCGACGAGGCGAGCGCCATCGCGTTCCTCTCCGATGGCGGGTTTGTGATCGTTGACACGCAGCTCACCCCTGAGCTTTCGGCTGAGGGGCTGGCACGCGACACAATCCGTGTAGTTCAGGATGCACGCAAGGCTGCAGGGCTCGACGTGAGTGACCGGATCGCTCTCGTTATTAGTGCCCTCGACGCCGCAGACCACGAAGCCATTGGCTTCCACAGCGCCATGATCGCCTCGGAAACGCTTGCAGCGCAATCAACAGTTCAGAGCTTCGCGAATGAGCTGTCAGAAGGCACAATTGAGACGTACCGCACCGAATTGCCGGCAGGAAAATATGCCAATGCGGGCGGCCTGGTGATTGACATCACCAAGATGGGAACGATCAATGTCTGAACGCGACGATGAATTCGACGACAGCGTGGAGCGAGATGAGTCATTCGATGATTCGCTAAGCGACGAGGAACGTGCCGAGCTCGAAGCGGCGCACCCGCTCGCCGACCTCAGCCCCTTCGCTGACGGCTTCGAGGGTACAAACATCGACGACGACTCCGACTTCGAGCTCGAAGATTCCGAGTACGCGCAGGATGCCGCACTCGTCTACGACGAGTTGCTCGCGCGAGTGGGGGAGCAGGCGCCCCAACCGCGCCTCGAGGCAACTCGGCGTGCCGTTGAGCTCATTGGTGACCCGCAGCGCACGTATCCGGTGATTCACATCACGGGTACGAACGGCAAAACCTCGACCAGTCGCATCGTCGAAAGCATTTTGCGGGCCTACGGGTTGCGCACGGGGCTCATGACGAGCCCACATCTGGTGCGCGTGAATGAGCGGATCGTGATTGATGGCCGAGCGATTTCCAACCGCGCTCTCGCCGCAAACTGGGCTGACATCCGCCCCTTCTTATTGATGGTGGATGCGGAACTGCTGGCTAAGGGCCAGGAGCCTTTGACTTACTTTGAAGCGTTGACGGTTCTCGCTTTCGCAAGTTTCGCTGATGCTCCGATTGATGTGGCTGTGCTTGAAGTCGGGATGGGCGGTGAGTGGGATTCTACGAACGTGGCCGATGGTCAGGTGGCGGTGTTTAGCCCGATCGCGCTCGATCACACCCATCGTTTGGGCACGACGATCTCGGAGATTGCTCGCACTAAGGCGGGAATCATCAAGCCGGCAGCCGCGATCGTTTCGGCGGTGCAAACCTCTGATGCTCAGATCGAGCTCGAGCGTGCAGCGGACCTCACCGAGTCGAAGCTTGGCTTCGAGGGCGATGCGTTTGAGCTGCTCAGCAGCGCTGTTGCTGTCGGTGGCCAGCTGATTTCTGTTCGCGGACTTGCTGGCACCTACTCCGATCTCTTCTTACCGCTGTTTGGCGCGTTCCAGGGCCACAACGCCACTCTGGCTATCGCCGCTGTGGAGTCGTTCCTCGGCAATGGCAGCCAAGCACTCGTCGCTGACGTGCTTGCAGAGGGTCTTGCGACCGTATCGTCGCCCGGTCGGCTGCAGGTCATCGGCGCCGAACCCACGGTGATTGTGGATGCCGCACACAACCCACACGGTGCGACTGCACTGGCCGCGGCGCTCAAGGAGTACTTCACCTTTGACGAGATTGCGTTCGTTATTGGTGTGCTTGATGACAAGGATGCTTCAGGCATCGTCGAAGCGCTTGCTCCAATCGCAAATCGTTTCTATGTCACCTCATCTCAGTCTGACCGCGCGGTAGCACCCGAAGAGCTCGTAGAAACTGTTCGAGAGTTCTCTGAAGAAACCACCGACTTCGATTCCTTTGCCGAGGCGATGGAGCTGGCTCGTAGTTGGGCCGCCGAGAACGAGCGACGCGCAATAGTCGTTACAGGTTCTATCTCTCTGGTCGGCGAAGCACTCGCGCTGGCTGAGGCGGAGGGCTGGAAGCCGTGAGCCAGTCCCCGCGCACACGCAGAACTCGCTCCGTCACGGAGCTGTTGCTGAGCATCGTCTTGGTGCTTGACGCAACCCTGATCTTCTTCGTGGCGTTGACTGCGTTCGGGCTGAGGGCTCTCACGCCCGCGCCAGCCTTCATTGGTGGAGCGGTGCTGATTATCGTTTTTGTCACGCTGGCACGGATGCTTCACCACCCGTGGGCGGTGTGGGTCGGCTGGGCGCTGCAGGTTGTTCTCATCGCGCTCGGCTTCATCCTCACCCCCATGTTTGTGGTCGGTGCTGGTTTTGCCGCAATCTGGACTTATTGCTTTATCAAGGGCTGCCAGATCGACGCAGCCAAAGCCACAATTCTTAGTTCATCAACCATGACCACCCCCGCTGAGGAGACACAATGAACATCGAAGAGACACTCGTACTGATCAAGCCGGATGGCGTCGCCCGCAACCTGACCGGAGAAATTCTCCGCCGCATCGAGGCCAAGGGTTACCAACTCGTTGACGTGCGCTTGGTGCAGGCTGAGGTGGATCTGCTTGCGCAGCACTACGCCGAGCACGAGGGCAAGCCGTTCTACGAGCCGCTGATGGACTTCATGCAGTCCGGTCCGACCGTTGCACTGCGCATCGCTGGCAACCGCGCGATCGAAGGCTTCCGTTCGCTCGCCGGCACCACCGACCCCACCACAGCAGCTCCCGGAACGATCCGTGGTGACCTCGGTCGCGACTGGGGACTTGCCGTTCAGCAGAACCTCGTGCACGGCAGTGACTCGCCAGAGTCTGCGGCACGCGAATTGGCGCTCTGGTTCTCCTAAACCTTAAGAATCGTGCAGAGTGACGAACTGACTCTGCACACTAAGAACGGCGAGAGTGGGGCTTCGGCCTAGGACGCTGCTGATTTAGGGGTTTTTGGGAGGCCCGGCGAGTCGTGAGGGCCGTTTTTGACCTCTGTATTTCACGTTATCGCCTCCCAGTTCTCTTTTTCGG
>NZ_BAAAKW010000065.1:0-31563 GCF_039527955.1 Rhodoglobus aureus
TCATCAAATGTCGGTATTGTGCGGTCAAGGAAGTGCAACCCTTCTCGGAGTGATCTCAATAACCACAACTTAGAAGGTGTTGCACTTCCGCTTAGAACCCGGGGGCACGGCCGGTGCATGAGTCTGACGAAACTCGTGCTTGTTGCACCATTTATTGCCGTTAGACGCTTAAGGTGGCGGTGTGTGGCGTGCAGATAAAGTTTCAGATGATTTCTCGGTCGACCCAGATTCGGTTGACGAGAACATCGACGACCCAACAAACGAGCACTCACATCCCCACATTCAGGTAACAGCGCCTCATACGCTGAGTTTTGGTGAGCCGAACATCATGGCTGGAAACGTTGCAGAACCCGTGTGGACGCAGTGGCGTTCGCAATTGTCAGAGCTGGGCGGTCAGTCGCCGCTCCTGCACTTTGTAGACTCGCCTCGCAATCGCGTCGAGCTGTCTACGACTCATCCGGGCGGTTTGGCCCAGTTCATCACCGGCAAGCGCACACTGCTGTCGAGTCTGATCCGTGACGATGTTGCTCTGCGCTCCGCCAAGGTCGCAGCCGGTGCTGTTGCCGCGAAGGGCCTTGAGCTCTCGACAGCCCGGGGAATCGACTCCGTGCATTTGGGCATCGGCATTGCCCGCTGGAATCACGACGACGTTGAGTACTGCGCCCCAGTGCTCTTGCGCCCCCTCGCCATCCGTCGGCACGGTCGTGACTTCGAGCTGAAGCTGCGCGGCGCCGCCTACCTCAACCCAGAGTTCGCTCGCGCACTCGATGAGCAGTTCCACTTGCGTCTCGATGCCGAATCGTTTGTCGCTCTCACGGATGCCGATGGCACCTTCAAGCCGAACCCGGTCATCGATCGCCTGCGCGGTCTCACCTCGCACCTCACGAATTTCGCTGTCAGCCCACGACTCGTCGTGTCATCCTTTGCGGATGTCGCTCCCGGTCTCGCCGACGATGCCGCCGAGCTGCAGCACCCGATCCTCGATGCCCTAGCTGGTAACACCGCAGCAGCGTGGACCATCAAGGAGGGTTACTCTCCGGTTCCCGCTCTCTCGGCAGATGAGCGCTCGCCGCAGACCGACAATCTGCTGCTCGACGCCGATGCTGAGCAAGAAAATGTGATCGCGCAGATCGAAGCCGGCAACTCGCTGGTTGTTCGCACGCTGCCAGGCACCGGTGGAACCCAAACGATCGTCAACGCTGTTGGTGCCCTCGTCGCCCAGAACAAGCGTGTGCTGGTGGTGACCCCGCGTCGTGCTTCGTTGCACTCGATCGCTGATCGCTTTGGCGACATTGGTCTGCCGGGGCTTGCTGTGGCACCGCGCACGCTGCGTCGCGACATCATCCGCTCCATTTCGCGCAGTGAAAAAGCGTCACGACCGCAAATTGAAGACGTGGATGACGCACTGCTGCGCCTGCGCAAGATCATGCTCGACTACCGCGGGTCGATGTCTGTCGCCGACGATGTGCTCGGTGTCTCCGTTCTCGACTGCGTTTCTGAGCTCAGCCGACTTGCGCTGCTGCCCAACCCGCCGTCGACAACAGCGCGACTGTCTCGCGAAGCAGTAGAAAAGCTTGCCGAGGATCGCACCACCGCCACCGGCGTGATTATTGCTGCAGCCAAGCTGGGCGAGTTCAAATACGGCCCCGGGGATTCTCCTTGGTACGGTGCCCAGTTCGCTAACGGCGGTGAAGCTCTCGCGGCTCACGAGATCGCCAAGCGTACCGACGCTCAGCTGTCAGAACTCTTAGGCGTCGCCAACCGTCTAGTGTCGAACACCCGCATGCGACCGTTCCAAAGCATCGAAGAGTTGGGCGTTTACCTGCGCCTGCTCGTCGATCTGCGGGAAACGCTTGACCGCTTCGTGCCAACAGTCTTCGACCGCGCGATCACTGAACTTATTGCGGCTACTTCACCGCGTCGCGACTTCCCCGACATGACGAGTACCAATCGTCGTCGCCTCAAGAAGTTGGCGCTCGAATACGTGCGCCCCGGCGTGCGCGTAAACGACATGCATGCCGCCCTCATCCGCATCCAGAAGCAGCGAGTGCTGTGGCACCGTTTCGTGGCCGAAGGTGCAAGCCCTGCCGTACCCGTGGGCATTGGCGAAGTTCAGCGTTCGTACCAGCAGGTATCAGAAGATCTTGCCGCGCTCGACATTCCGCTGGGCATTGCAGACTCCCACGTCAACCTTTCGAGCCTCCCCATCCCTTTCTTGATCGAAAAGGTTGAGGCGCTCGCCGCAGAATCTGACGTGCTCAACAATCTGCAAGAGCGCACAGCGCTCATGGGCAGCCTGCGTGACCTCAAACTCAACCCGCTGATCGACGATCTAGCCAAGCGCCACGTGCCCGAAGATCAGGTTGCCGCAGAGCTCGAACTTTCTTGGTGGAAATCAGCGCTCGACTCCATGCTCGAAATGGACCGCGCACTCCTCAACGCCAACACCTCCGTCGTGGATCGGCTTGAAGCAGACTTCCGCCTCGTCGACGAAGCCCACGCCTCCGCGAACGCGAAGCAGCTCTCGTGGCAGATCGCCGAAAACTGGAAGATCGGGCTCGTTGATTGGCCCGACGAAGCAAGCGCGCTCAAGCGCGCACTCTCCAAAGAGCGGCTCACTTCGTTTGACGTTCAAACGTCGGCGCCCCATCTTTCTCGCACCATTGCCCCGATCTGGCTCGCCTCGCCCTACGAGATCGACTCCGTCGTTGACACGATGCCGTTCGACACGGTGTTCCTCGTTGACGCCGGCGCGATGACTGTGGCCGAAGCGGCTGGAGCGATCCGCCGCTCGAAGCAGGTTGTTGTTGTTGGCGACCCCGTCATCCAGTCGCCAACACCGTTTGAGATTGCCGTGCGCGATGTGACAGCGGACGCACCGCCGCCTATCGATGATGAGGTGCGCGAGGCTCTCGTTGAAGATTCGGCGTTCGCTCGCCTGAGTGGTCTGCTGCCGACCCTTACGCTGACTCGCAGTTACCGGCCCGGTGGCGAAGAACTCGCAGAGCTGGTGAACCGTCGCTTCTATGGTGGACAGATCGAATCCCTGCCCTGGGCGGGAAGTTTCCTCGGCCACGGCAGCCTCGCTGTCAGCTACGTCGCAGACGGTGTCGGAATGCCTGATCCAGACTCGGGCGCGGTGGAGAGCCCCGATGCCGAAGTTTCCCGCGTCGTTGAACTCGTTCTCGAGCACGCCACTAAGCGCCCGCAAGAGTCGCTCATGGTCATTACGGCAAGCCCGCTGCACTCTGTGCGGGTCATGCAGTCAGTGTTGGATGCTGTCAGCCGCCGTCGCCCCGAACTGCTCGATGTCATCATTGGCGATCGTGCTGAACCGTTCACCGTCACCACGATTGATCAAGCTGTGGCCCAAAGCCGCGACCGGGTCATTTTTTCCATCGGATACGGCCGCACACCGCACGGCCGCGTGCTCTCTGACTTCGGTTCGCTCGGCGAGCCCGGGGGAGAGCGCCTACTCGCTGTCGCCATGACGCGTGCTCGCCGTTCGCTCGAAATCGTGACCTCGTTCCGCTCAGAAGACCTCGACGACGGTCGCATGAAGCACGGTGCTGTTGCCCTGGCCGAGGTGCTCGACGAAGTGGATGCTCGCTACGCCGAAGTTCCCGTGCCCGACGACAGTGACCCGATGCTCGTTGACCTCGCGCGTCGTCTCGAGAAGCGCGGATTGCGCGTAGCTCTCGGCCACCGCGCCAAGCTCGGACTAGTCGCCTCTCGCGGCGGTCGTTGCGGAACCATCGAAACCGACGCCATGGTGCACGAGTCAAGCCTGCGAGAGTCGCTTCGTTTGCGCCCCGAGTTGCTGCGTCGACTCGGCTGGCACTATCTGCGTGTGCACGCCTTCGAACTCTTCAGCGACCCCGATCAGGTGGCCGATAAGGTGGCGCGGATGCTCGGAGCAGACGCTGCGCCCGACACCGAGCCCATTGCGATCATCCCCGCCACACGTCCAGAGCAGTAACTCATGTATGGCACTGAGGGCTCGCGGACGAGCGAGCAGCATGACGAGCCCGAGCCCGAGCCCGGCGTCGAGCAGTCGGGCGATCGCCGGAGCAACGAGCATCCGGAGCCGCAGCCAGCACCGCCATCCACAGCCAAGAAGCGTCGCCGTGCGATGACGCCGCCGCCCGAGGGCTCTGATCCTCATCCCACTGGCGAGCCCGAGCGGCATCCCGCTAACGAGAACGACGAGCGGCTCAAGGGCGACAAACCTCCCCATTGGGGATAGGCGCCGTGGCCGCCAGCCGATACTTCGAGGGCTACGGGGGGAGCTGCTAGCTGTTCTGCTTAGCGAGCAGGTCGCGGATCTGCAGGAGAAGCTCGGTTTCAGTCGGGCCAGCTTCGGGTTCTACGACCTTGGGTTTGCGAGCTTCAGCCAGTTTGTTGGCGTAGTTCATCGGGGCGACAATCGCAAAGTAGACAACTATTGCGATGAGCAAGAACTGAATGAGTGCTGCGATAACAGCACCGAAGTAGATGACTGCATCCTCACCCCCGGTGTTGGGGATGACGACCGGCAGTGCTTTGGCCAAGCTTTCGGCGTTAAAGAGTGCACCAATCAGCGGGTTGAAGACGCTCCCAACGATAGCTGTAACAACTGCAGTGAACGCAGCGCCAATGACAACGGCGACCGCAAGGTCGATGACGTTTCCACGCAAAATGAATGCTTTAAATCCGCTCAACATTGTTGCTCCTTTGTGTGCGGGATATGACAACTATGAGGCTTTTGCGGCCTTTGGTGAAGCAGATGACGAACTAGACGAGCCTGACGTGGAGGAGCCAGACGTCGACGAACTTGAGGAGTTAGAGTCCGACTTTTTCGACTCTGATGACGAACTCGTCGACGAACCAGTCGAGCCCGAACTTGAGTCTGTAGAGCTCTTGGCGGCCCGCGAATCGTTGCGGTAGAAGCCGGAGCCGTTAAAGGTGACGCCGACGGCAGAGAACAGCTTGCGCAGTTTGCCCTGGCAGGTGGGGCACACCGTGAGCGAATCATCGGTGAACGACTGCTGAATATCGAAAGCGTTGTCACATTCGGTGCAGCGGTAGGAATAGGTAGGCACTAGATCCTTAGTTGTGCTCGGTAATGGTCACAATTCCCGAGGGGGTGACTATGCCATTGACAGGTTGGTCATGAATTTCTGTGGGTACAGATTCCACATATTCGTTATCGAAAATCACCGCGTAGACAGGAGGCTTCGTCTCCATGGAGCCGAGGGTTTTGTCGAAGTAACCGCGCCCCCAGCCCATACGCATACCGGTGCGATCCACGGATGCCGCAGGCACAATGATCAGGTCGACGTCGTTGATAGCGATCGGGCCAAGCACCTCGCTGGTGGGCGCTGGCATTCCGATGAGGTCTTTGTCTTCGCCTTCACCGTCATAGGGCGCCCAGTCGAGCAGGCCATCGGCGCGGGAAATGGGAAGGAGCACAGTAATGTCGTGTTCGCACGCCCAGCGAAGGAATCCGCGAGTTTGGGGTTCGTCGGTGGTGGAGAGGTAGGCGGCAACCGAGGTGGATCCCAGCCGTGTAGCGAGTTCTACAAGATTCGCGGTGATGCCGGCTTCAGACTCTTCCCGCTCTTTGGCGGTGCAGATGCGTCGGCGTTCGCGTAATTCGGCCCGGAGTGCACGTTTATCGTGACTGACGTCGTCGGTCATATAACCATTCTACGAGACTGGCCGACTACGCTGTAACTATGGCAACGAAGATTACTAAAGCGGTGATTCCTGCTGCAGGTCTGGGCACCCGATTTTTGCCGGCAACGAAGGCAATGCCGAAAGAGATGTTGCCGGTAGTCGATAAGCCAGCCATCCAATATGTCGTAGAGGAAGCGGTTGCCGCCGGACTCAATGACGTGCTGATGATCACGGGCCGAAACAAGAACGCGCTCGAGAACCATTTCGACCGCATGACCGAGCTTGAGTCGACTCTCCAGCAAAAGGGAGACACCGATCGTCTCCACAAGGTCGAGTTTTCTAACGATCTCGCTGATATGCACTACGTGCGCCAGGGTGACCCTCGCGGTCTCGGCCACGCTGTGCTGCGAGCAAAGATGCACGTCGGCAATGAGCCTTTCGCCGTGTTGCTCGGTGACGACCTCATCGACGAGCGCGATGTACTGCTCTCGCGCATGCTCGAAGAGCAGTACGGCCGCAACGCGACGATCATCGCCCTCATGGAGGTCGATCCGGCCCAAAGTCACATGTATGGAATCGCCACCGTTGAGCCCACCGACGATAACGACGTCGTGCGCATTACCGGTTTGGTTGAGAAGCCAGTCCAGGGCACCGCGCCATCCAATCTCGCCATTATTGGTCGCTACGTTCTGCGCCCCGAAATCTTCGAGATCCTTGAGCGCACCGATCCGGGCAAGGGCGGCGAAATCCAGCTGACGGATGCTCTGCTCGAAATGGCCAAAGACGATGTTGCTGGAGGCGTCTACGGCGTTGTTTTCCGCGGCCGCCGCTATGACACCGGTGATCGCCTCGACTACATCAAGGCAATCGTGCAGCTCGCAGTTGAGCGTGAAGACCTGGGCCCCGATCTGCGTCCCTGGCTCAAGCAGTTCAGCTCAACACTGGACTGATAAGTGGCGTATGGCATTCCGACGCTCAGCGACGAAGAAATCAGCATTCGACCCATTCGGGTGCGAGATGCACGTGCGCTAGAGAAAGAACTCCGTGATAACCGGGGGTGGCTTCGCCAGTGGGAGGCCACGAGCCCGGTTGGGCCCGTCAGCTTTGACGTGAAGTCGAGCATCCGGAGCCTGCTGCAGCAGTCTCGTGCCGGCGCTGGGCTTCCTTTTGTGATTGAGTACGCCGATGAGGTGGCCGGGCAGCTCAACGTGTCGTCGATCACCTACGGTTCGCTTGCGTCGGCGACGATCGGGTATTGGGTTTCTGAGCGCTTCGCAGGCAAAGGGATCACTCCCACCGCGGTGGCGTTAGCCACGGACTACTGCTTCTTTCAGCTCGGTTTGCACCGCATGGAGATCTGTATTCGGCCCGAGAATGCGCCCAGTTTGCGCGTCGTCGAGAAGCTTGGCTTTCGTTATGAAGGGTTGAGGCGTCGCTTCATCCACATCGATGGCGACTGGCGCGACCACTTCTGTTTCGCGCTCGCCGTCGAGGAGGTTCCTCGGGGCGTGTTGCGTCGCTGGCAAGCTGGCGCTGCCCCAGAAGGTGATGCCCACATTTCGACCGTGGATCGCACGCGTGCAGCCAACCCGCTGATCCCTCCTCGCCGCTGACGGAATTCCCTCGCCGCATCCTTTCGCGACATCGGTTCGAGGCCGTTCGGGGTAATTCTCAGGATATTTTGTTCTAGCTGCCGCGTGCCGACAGCATGTCTTGCGCGGATGCTCGTACCGTATAGCCATGGAATTCACCAGCATCGGCGGCGGGGTGATGATCGCGCTCGCAGCAGGGCTATGGCTGGTGTACCTGGTTCCCAATTGGTTGAAGAACCGCGAATACCTTGCTACTGAACGCAATGCTGTTCGACTGCAGCAGACGATTCGTGTTCTCGCCCAGACCTCTGAGCTGCCTGAAGAAGTGCGTGCCGAGGCTGTTGCCCGTCGTGCCGCCGAGCTGGCTAAAGCTCGTGCACTGCAAGGGCCTGTTGCCGTGGGGCGCGCTGTAACGCCGCCCACTCGCGAGCAGGTGCTCGCACTCTCGGTTCGACGACTTCGCCGCACCCGCGCACTCACCGCGCTCGTGCTCCTTGCCAGCGTCGTTGTTGCTGGGGTGCAGCTCTCGCTGATTGTCACTGCTGGCGCTGCCATCGCTTCGGGCTCCTGGTTGGTGCTCACTACTGCAACCATTGCCGGGATCAGCGCCAGCGCCATGCTTTCCCGTCTCGCAGAACGCGCGCGTGCCCGACGGGCTGAAAGCGCCCCAAGCGGGCGCACAGCCGCGCCACGTCGTCGCATTGTGCTCTCCTCTGAAGCTCCCGTAGAAGATGTCACTTCGAAGGTCAGCTGGACCCCGGTGCCAGTGCCGAAGCCCATGTATCTGACGCGCAGCAACACGCCAGCAGCAGCAGTTGCGGCCGCACGTCACGCGGCCGACATCGACACCGAGCTTCGTGCCGCGGCGGAATCCGCCGAACAGGTACTGCGCGCCAACTCCGTCGCAATGGCCGCAGCGACGCGTGAAGCCGAGCTAGCGCGTGAAGCCACGCGGGCACCGGCGAAGCCTGTTGCGGTTCCTGCTGCGGCCGCCCCTAACCGTTTTGCGGGCATGGGCATTGTCGACATCGACGGCAGTGCGCCCGATCTGGATGCCGCACTCGCGCGTCGTCGTCGCGCCAGCTAACTGACACCTCAACTCCGCCTCGCGCACAGAGATAGGCGTGCCGCACGGTGGTGAGTCCGCACGGCACGCCCCTTCCTTGTTCTAGTGTTCGGTTGCTGCTTCAGCTCCGTGACCGGTGAGCGAACGCACCTCCATCTCGGCGGCGAGCGCCGGGTCTTCTTTGCGTTGTGAGGTGACTGTTCCCAACCAGCCGAGAGCGAATCCGAGCGGAATCGAGACGATGCCGGGGTTCTGGAGGGGGAAGATCGCGAAGTTCACATCCGCTCCCAACATCGATGTCGGCGTACCACTCATCACGGGGGAGAAGACGATCAGCAGAACCGCTGCCGCGAGGCCTCCGACCATGCTCCACACTGCACCACGAGTGTTGAAGCGCTTCCAGTACAGCGAGTACAGGATCGTCGGAAGGTTCGCGCTCGCCGCGACGGCGAACGCAAGAGCGACGAGGAAGGCGATGTTCTGACCTTGAACACCGATGCCTCCGGCTACCGCGAGCACACCAATCACGACGACGGTGCGTCGAGCGATCTTGACCTCGGCATCGGGGTCTCCCTTGCCCTTCTTGATCACGTTCGAGTAGATGTCGTGAGCGAAGGATGCCGCCGCCGTGATCGTCAGGCCGGCCACCACCGCGAGGATCGTCGCGAATGCGATCGCCGAGACGAAGCCCAGCAGCAGCGGCCCGCCAAGTTCGAGCGCAAGCAGCGGCGCCGCGGAGTTCACGCCACCCGGGGCATTCTGGATCGTTTCGGAACCCACGAGGGCTGCTGCACCGTAGCCGAGCACGAGTGTGAGCAGGTAGAAGCCACCGATGAGCCAGATCGCCCACACCACAGACCGTCGTGCTTCTTTCGCTGTCGGCACCGTGTAGAAGCGCATGAGCACGTGAGGCAAACCAGCGGTACCGAGCACGAGCGCAATCGACAGCGAGATGAAGTCGAGCGGATTTGAACCGTACTTGAGCCCCGGCGCAAGGATCGCGTCGGCGGGCGTCGCCACGGAGTTATCGACCGCGCTCTGCATTACCCGCGAAAGATCGAATCCATTGAGAATGAGCACCCAGATCGTCATGGCGATCGCGGCGCCCACGAGCAGGAACGCTTTCACAATCTGTACCCAGGTCGTGCCCTTCATTCCACCGATCAGCACGTACAGGATCATGAGACCGCCGACGATGGCAACCACAATTGATTGACCGATCTTGTCGTCAATGCCGAGAAGCAGAGAGACTAAGCCTCCCGCTCCGGCCATCTGCGCAAGCAGATAGAAGAAGCACACCGCGAGCGTTGTTGCCGCGGCTGCCATCCGGACCGGACGTTGCTGCAGACGGAAGGACAGAACATCCGCCATCGTGAATTTGCCGGTGTTGCGCATCAACTCTGCGACCAGCAGCAGGGCGACAAGCCACGCGACGAGGAAGCCGATTGAGTATAAGAATCCGTCGTACCCGTTGATCGCGATTGCCCCGACGATACCGAGGAAAGATGCCGCCGACAGGTAGTCACCGGTGATCGCGAACCCGTTTTGCGGGCCCGTGAACGAGCGACCGCCAGCGTAGTAGTCCGCAGCGGAGGCGTTGTTTCGACTGGCACGGATCACAATGAACAGGGTGATCCCCACAAAGGCGATGAAGATCGAAATGTTGAGAACCGGATTGCTCTGAGACTCAGCGTCGACGGCAGCAGCGAGCAGGCCTAGGTTGTGGGCGATCATGCTGTGGATTCCTTCGACTCAAGATCTGCTCTGATCTGGGCGGCGAGAGGATCCAGCCGACGGTTAGCGAATGACACGTAGGTCATAGTGATCACGAACGTGCTGACGAACTGCCCAAAGCCGAGCAGCAGTCCGACGTTGATGACGCCGAAGACTGGAGTGGCCATGAAGTCATGCGCGTAGGCAGCCAGAATCACGTACGAGAAATACCAGACGAGAAAGAAGACCGTGAGGGGAAACACAAACGAGCGGTGTCGCCGCTTGAGTTCCACGAACGCAGGGTCTTTCTCCTCCTCCTGGTAGTCGAGCACCGCTCTCACGCCGTGCGCGTGTGCGGGCTCAGTGGGTGGGGGAGTTACATCCCTGGTAGGGGATTTTTCATCAGACATCCGGGGCCTCCTTGCCTCAAACAGTTGATAGATGGGGTGGATTGGTTGACAACTAGCGCTCGCGAGTGCGCTTCGCGGCGGCGAACAGTGGATCAAGCACCGTGATGTCTTCGATCGTCGGAGGGATCCGGACTTCGTCACCGTCGAAGATCTGTCGAATCGTTTTGCGGAGAATCTTTCCGGAGCGTGTCTTCGGCAGCCTCTCCACAACCATGACGTCGCGGAATGCGGCTACTGGCCCGATGAGTTCGCGCACGAGTGCCACAAGTTCTATGGCGAGGCCACTTTCCGTTCGGCTGCGACCATGTTTCACCGTGACGAACCCGGCCGCACGTTGCCCTTTCAGCTCATCGTGGAGGCCGAGAACGGCGCACTCCGCGACATCCGGATGCCGAGAGAGCACCTCCTCAAGTGAACCGGTTGAGAGCCTGTGGCCCGCCACATTGATGACGTCATCGGTGCGTCCCATGACGAAGAGGTAGCCGTCATCATCAAAATGCCCGGCATCACCGGTGGCGTAGTAACCAGGGAACTCTTCGAGGTACGAGCTTGCGAATCGCTCGGGGCTGCCCCACAGTCCGATAAGAGCGCCGGGGGGCAACGGAAGTTGAATCGCGATGTTTCCCTCAGCGCCTGGCTCTGTGAGGTTATTGCCATCCCGGTCGAGAATGCGGGGGATGAAGCCCGGCATCGGCACACCGGTCGAACCCGCCTTGGAAGGGAGCTGCTGTACTCCACGAGGGTTCGCGCAGATGGGCCATCCGGTCTCTGTCTGCCACCAGTGATCGATGATGGGAACACGGATGCCGTCGTTGGCCCAGCGCCACGTCTCAGTGTCGAGACGTTCGCCCGCGAGGTACACGGCTTGCAAACTGGACGTGTCGTACTTGTCGAGTTCATCGAGCGTCGGATCCTCTCTACGGATAGCGCGCAGCGCTGTCGGGGCCGTGTAGAGCACGTCGACCTTGTAATCCTGGATGAGCCGCCAGAACGTCCCCGCATCGGGGGTGCCGATGGGCTTGCCTTCGTACAAAACGGTCGCCGCGCCGGCAATCAGCGGACCATAGACAATGAAGGAATGGCCAACAACCCAACCAACATCCGATGCAGTAAAGATCGTGTGTTGGTTTTCTACTCCGTAGATGTGGCTCATGGCCCACTGCAGGGCCACTGCGTAGCCTCCGGTATCGCGGACCACGCCTTTGGGGCTGCCGGTGGTGCCCGAGGTGTACAAGATGTAGAGCGGATCTTGGGCGCGCACCTCAACAGCATCGGCGGGCAGCGCGGCCGCCTCGAGCTCATCCCAATCGAGCCACGCCACATCGACAGATCCTCTGCTGGTGGCGCCGTTGGCGTACTCGGCGATATCGCCGTCGAGTTGAGGGCGGTCTTGGACGACAACGTGTCGAACGCTACCGGTGCTCAGAGCGATCGCTTGATTCACGATCGGGAGGTACTCCACTGCACGGGATGGCTCGAGACCGCCGGTCGCGGTGACAATAACGGATGGCATGGCGTCGTTAATCCGCACCGCTAGTTCGCTTGCTGCAAAGCCGCCGAATACGACGGAGTGGATGGCGCCGATTCGAGCGCAGGCCAGCATCGCCACGACCGCTTCTGGGATCATCGGCAGGTAGATCAGAACGCGATCGCCTACTCCAACACCGAGTTCGCGAAGGACTCCGGCAAATCTGCGGACGCGTTCGAGGAGCTGTGCGTAGCTCAAGACCCCCTGTTCTCCTGTCATCGCTGAGTCGGAGATGAGCGCTGGTCGGTCTCCTCGGCCGGCGGCCACATGGCGGTCGAGAGCATTGACGCTCATGTTGAGCGTTCCGTCTGAAAACCAGGAACCCTGATCGGTTCCTAGTTCGGTCGCCTGCACTGGAGTGGCACGCTTCGGTGCGGTAAACCAGTCAATGTGCTCTGCTTGGTGCAGCCAGAAGTTATCGGGAGCGTAAGTCGCGTGGGCCTGAATTTCAGCGAAGGAGCCGCTCTGCTGGGGCGTGCGACTGGCAGTCTCCCGTGCGGAAACTCGCTCTACTGAGGGGGCATCTGACATCAATTTCTCCCTTGAAATCTTGGATGTGGAATTTCTGCTGGGGTAGAAATTCCCGTGCTAACCTCAGATTACGGAGGGGGTGCAGCACGTAATACCCCCGAAAGTTGGGAATCCGCAATGACGCAGATATCTGAACCGAGTGACTTCGATTTGATCCAGCAAGCCACTCGTGAAATCGCCGCGGGCACCGGTTTTAGCCTGTCGTTCGGTGGTCTGATCTCGGGAACCGAACTCACTGTTGACGCTTTTAGTGGGGCTCGAACGGGTAGGCTCGACGGCTTGCGGGTGCGAAAAGAGCGTGGGCTTGGCGGGCTCGCCATGGCTCAACGATCCCCACGGTTCACACGAGACTATGAGCACTCTCCGCAGATCACTCATGACTACGACGGCCCCGTTCTTGGCGAAGGCGTTGTCTCACTTCTTGCGATTCCCATCGTCGCTTCAGGCAGGTTGCGGGGGCTGATCTATGCGGGGTCTCACACGCTTGTCATGCCCGACGGGGTTGCTTCTGGGCCCGTCGTCGCCATCGCTAGCGCTTTGGGCAATGAGCTCGCAATTCGGGACGAGGTGACCCGCCGAATGGTCGCGTTGCGGTCGCGCAAGAGTGGGGGCATGTCGCCGGCTGCTGAAGAGCATGTTCGTGAACAGTTTGCACAACTTCGCCAACTTGCTGCCGATGTCTCGGATCGCGACGCCAGGCAGAAACTTCGAGACATCGGGCGTGATCTTGCCAACGTTTTCCGTGTTCAGGATGCGGATCCCCCGACTCACCAGGCGACCGTGCGCCTCTCTCCGCGAGAGACCGATGTGCTCTCGTGTGTCGCGCTCGGCTACAGCAATGCACGCACCGCAGCGCTGCTTTCGCTGACAGAGCAAACAGTCAAGGGGTATCTCAGCAGTGCCATGAAAAAGCTCGATGCGTCGTCACGTTTCGCTGCCGTAGCGACCGCACGAAAACTGGGTCTCCTTCCCTAGTGGAAGAGAGAGCGCTGTGTGCAAGGGCGACACGTTCTGCACCCCGAATGCTGAGTGATATCGTTACTTCAGCAGTACGGGCCCTTGGCGCAGTTGGTAGCGCGCCTCGTTCGCATCGAGGAGGTCAGGAGTTCAAATCTCCTAGGGTCCACCATTGTGATGATTCGCGACATCGTTCATATGTACGTCGCGACATCGTTCGGAAAGAACAATCCGGCCCTAGGTTGGATAGTGCAGGCCTAGGCCCGCTCATTCTGAAAACGGCGACGAGCACGTGTGGAGAGTTGGGCGGGATCCGTCGCAGAGTGTAGAGCTCAGAGCAACCGCGCGAGCATCGCTGCTGCTCGAGCCGCGCCGTCGGTCTCGACGTCGCGGTAGTTGATTTCGCGATCGATCTCCTCGGCCATGGCAGCGGCGAGGGCCTCGGGATGTAGGTCGTCGTACTCCATAAACCGGCCAGCGCGATAGCGGTCGAGGCGTGCCCGCACGTGGAATCGCTGCTCGAAGTGCTGCTGCAGGGGCACGTAGATGAACGGTACCTTCGCGGCCGTGAGCTCCATAGTCGTGGTGAGGCCGCCTTGCACGATCGCCAGATCGCATGCGGTGAGGTGGTGATGGAGGTTGGGCACGTAGGCGCGGTACTCGACTCCCGGAGCCTGTGGAAGGCTCGCCGGATCGATGCGGGGCCCGGTGACGACAATCATTCGTAATCCGGGAATCGCGCGGCGTGCAGCCGGGGCAGCCGCGATGATACGCCGCAGCAGCGGGGCTCCCACTCCGGAGCCACCGACGGCGGCAATGCAGACTCGCTCGTCTTCGCGGTAGCCGAGTCGGGCGCGCAGCTCGGCCTTCTCGCCGAGTGCTGCCGGGTCGAAGCCGCTGATGTAGCCGGAGAAGTCGAAGTGCTCCTCGGTCCAGTCGCGTATCCCCGGGAGCCCTGGGCCGAAGGTATCGGTCACGATGTCGTCGGCAGCCCCGACGAAGATGGCTGCATCGCGCATGCGGTGGTAGCGGTCGACGTGCTCGATCATCTCGAGGTTGTAGTCGGCGGTGACCCGCGCCTCGCGCGCGCCCCGCGACGGCATCGGCAGGAACCCGACGAAGTCGGTCATCCAGGCGAGCGCTCCGCGCTTGAGATTCGGGTTCTCAAACAGGTAGTGGTCGACGTCCCAGGCCTCGTCGGCGATGATGAGGTCGTACTCGCCAGCGGCGGTCACTTCGTCGAACACCATGAAGTTGTGGATGAGGATCTCGTCCATGTTTCGCAGCGCTTGGAATACGGCGAGATCGTGATCGCGGCTCTCATGTTCGATGTGAGAGGACTCATTGGCAAGAGCGGCGGATGCGGGGTGCAGAATCTCGCCCGCGACATCGAGCACACGCGTTACAGGGTCTTGCGCTAGCCACTCGATCTGAGCATTCGGATGCAGCGCCCGAAGCTCCTGCGCGATGGCGAGGTCGCGCCGGGCATGACCGAGCCCGATGGGCGACGACAGGTAGAGCACCCTTTTCTCGCGCCCTGGTGCGACCCACCAGGTCTGTTCGAGACTGTTGGTGCCGAGGGCCCGGTTGGCGAAGTCGCGGATCGCGTGGTTCACGCGCACGGGGTACCGCACTTGTGGCGCGTGACCAGCGCACTCAATAGCAAGTAGTTCGGCACCGGGGATCATCTGCTGAATCACTTGGGACGACTCGAACGACGTGATGTGGTCGTCTGTGCCGTGGATGAACAGCGCGGGCACGTCGAGGGATTCGACGCGGGTGCGCAGGTCATCGATGTCCTGCTCGTACTCGTCGTTGATCGTCCAACACAGCACGTCCGGCTGCTGGTCGAGTCCCCACTCGACGAGGTCGTCGATCGCCTTCGTAGAGTGCGGGTCGGATGCCACCTCGGCCATGAAGAATTCGATGAAGTCTTGCCAGTCGCGTAGCCAATACTCCGGGTCGAACTTCGCCCACCCCTTGGGGCTCGGGTTCGACTCTGGGTCGAACGCGACAGCTGGTGTGCGGCCCGGTATCGGGACGCGCCACGGGTGGCTGCCTCCGATCGAGATGATGCCGAGTACACGGTCGGGGTGTAGCGCGGCGAGGTTGACGGCGGTCTCGCCACCCATCGAGAATCCGACAACGACTGCGGCATTCGTGTCGGTCGCATCAAGGACGGCGATCGTGTCGGCCACCCGGTTGCCGAAGCTGTAGCGAGCGGCATCGAGTGGGCGTGATGAGTGCCCCGTGCCGACGGCGTCGTAGCTAATCACACGGAAGTGTCTTGCGAGGTAGGGGAGCTGCATTTTCCATGCGCGTTGGTGCACGATCTCCCAGGTCGGGAGCAGAAGGATGGTGGGCCCGGCTTCGCCGTACACGTCATAGCTAATGGTCGCGCCGCCGCGCTCGACCGAACCTTCGGTCGTGGGCTGCGCGGCTTTCATGAGCCGGATCCTTGGAGCATGCTCCGCTCGCCAGCCTCGATCAGGGTGCCGATCGCTCGAAGCGAATCCCGCAACGGTAGGTCTTTCTCGTGCCCCGCGAGGATTAGCAGTTCGGCACCAATGAATGCTGCAGAGGTGAGGGCCACAACGTGGTCGATGGTCAACGGTGCGAAGGAGAAACCCCGCGCGGCATGACGTTCGGCCGCCTCGGTGAGCACGAGCGTCCACCCGCGGATAATGGAGTGCACGCGCTCGCCGACAAGCGTGCTCGATAATCCGGCCGCGAGCATCTCGTGCAGGATTCGTACATAGCCAGAGTTGAGGTCGTCGTCGAGGTAGTCGCACGCGGCTGCCCACTGCTGTGAGAGCGGCTCGTTCCCGGCATACATTTCGCTCTGCCGCTCAAGCAGCCGGGCATTCTCGGCATCGAGCATGCGCAGTACGAGTTGTTCCTTTGACCCGAAGTGATAGTGGATCTGCGATAGCGGAACTCCCGCGAGCTGAGCGACGTTTCGAGTGGAGAGCGACGCATACCCGTGCTCGAGCACGAGTGCACGTGTCGCATCGAGAATGGTGATCACGGTGGTGTTCGTCGGCACAACTTCGCCTCGCTCAGTGTAGTTCGGTCGACCGACCGATAACATCAATAAAGATACTATCGCCCTGTGCGGAGGTCAAGAGTGCCGGCGAGATCTATTTCAGTGGCCTCCGCCGGGTCCAGCCATCGAAGTTGCGTACCATCCTGCGTCAGCAAGTAAAGCGACTAAGAACTGCGGCAGATTGAGCAGCACGTTCTCGGTTGATTCGCCATCGCCGCGCAGGCCTAGTCGGCGATGTTCAGGAGCAGATGACCTGATGACACCGTTAAGCCGACGGCCGCGCTCATCGATGCAATAACGCCGTCTTTGTGAGCCACGAGCGGCTGTTCCATCTTCATAGCCTCGAGCACGAGGATGAGATCTCCCTTGACGACCTTGTCGCCCTCGGCAACAGCAACCTTCACGATTGTGGCTTGCATCGGTGCCTTTACCGAGTCGCCGGTGATGGTATTCACTGCAGAGGCGGTGCGGCGTTTGGGCGCAGCAGAAAGAGTAGCTCCCGTTGAGGTGCTCGGAACGAGCTTCGAGGGTAGGTTCACCTGAACGCGCTTGCCCGCAACTTCTACAACAACGTTGTGGCGTGCAGCGGCAACAGTGGGCTCACCGAGTGATCCGGTCCACGGTTCGATGTCGTTGTCGAAATCGGTCTCGATCCAGCGGGTGTAAATCGTGAAGGGGCTGCTCGTGAAGGCAGGATCGCGAACGATCTTGCGGTGGAACGGGAGCACCGTCGGAAGACCAGCAACCTCGAACTCGTCAAGGGCGCGACGCGAACGTTCGAGGGCATCCTCACGGCTCGAACCGGTGACGATGAGCTTGGCAAGCAGCGAATCGAATGCGCCGCTGATTTCGTCACCAGTCGTGACACCGCTGTCGACACGGATGCCGGGACCGCCCGGCATGCGCAGAACGTGCACTGGGCCGGGGGATGGCATGAAGTTGAGTCCGGCATCCTCACCATTGATGCGGAATTCGAACGAGTGACCGCGTGGGATGGGATCGTCGTAGTCGAGCACCCCACCCTCGGCGATGCGGAACTGCTCGCGAACCAGGTCGATACCGGTGACTTCTTCAGACACCGGGTGCTCGACCTGCAAGCGAGTGTTGACCTCGAGGAAGGAAATGGTGCCGTCCTTGGCAACCAAGAATTCACACGTTCCGGCACCGAGGTAGCCCACCTCGCGCAGAATGGCCTTAGACGACTCATAGAGCGCCTTGTTCTGCTCATCAGTAAGGAAGGGCGCCGGAGCCTCCTCAACTAGCTTCTGGTGGCGACGCTGCAACGAGCAGTCACGGGTGGAGATCACAACAACATTGCCGTGAGCATCCGCAAGACACTGTGTTTCGACATGGCGTGGCTGGTCGAGGTACTTCTCAACGAAGCACTCGCCACGACCGAAAGCTGCAACGGCTTCACGAGTCGCAGAATCGAACAGTTCAGGAATCTCTTCGCGAGTGCGTGCAACCTTAAGGCCGCGGCCACCGCCGCCAAATGCTGCCTTGATAGCAACGGGAAGACCATGGATGTCAACAAAGTCGAGAACCTCGGCGGCACCAGAAACAGGATTCAGGGTTCCGGGGGCCAGCGGTGCGCCAACCTTCTCGGCGATATGGCGGGCAGAAACCTTGTCGCCCAGCTTCTCGATTGCGTCAGGTGATGGGCCAATCCAGATGATGCCAGCATCAATGACAGCGCGCGCAAATTCTGCGTTCTCGGCCAGGAAGCCATAACCGGGGTGGATCGCGTCAGCACCGGAACGGCGAGCAATCGACAAAATTTTGTCGATTACGAGATACGTTTCGGCGCTCGTAGCGCCATCGAGTGCATAAGCCTCATCCGCGAGCTTGACGTGACGAGCATCCCGATCCTGATCGGCGTATACCGCCACAGAACCGATGCCGCTGTCTTTAGCTGCGCGGATAACGCGAACCGCGATCTCCCCGCGGTTGGCGATGAGTACCTTCGTAATTCGAGCCATAGTTACCTAGCTTAAGGGGGTTACGGCCGAAGCCTTGAGGGATTGCACACAAAAATAAGGGGCAAGCACTGTGGATGCCTACAGGCCCGGGCGCTCCATGTTCCACAGGTCGGTCCATTGCGCATCAAACTCGCGCATAAGTTGGCGTAGCAGCGAGACAGAAAGCCCGACAACGGCGTGAGGGTCACCCTCAATGCTCGTGATGAATGCTGCACCCAAGCTGTCGATAGTGAATGCGCCGGCGACCTTCAGCGGCTCACCCGTTGCAACGTAGGCATCGATCTCGGCATCCGTGATGTTGGAAGCGAACGTCACGCTCGCACTCGACACCGCTCCTGTAGCGCCGCGAACCTGGCCGCCGCGGTGATCAATGAGCCAATGCCCAGAGTGCAAGACACCAGTGCGACCCCGTTGGGCAAGCCATCGCTGCTTAGCGATGGCAGGTTCGTGGGGCTTTCCGAACAATTCGCCATCTAATTCGAACGCAGAATCTCCGCCGAGAATGAACCCGTCTATCGGCTCGCCCTTGACGCGTGAATCGGTGACTGCCTCAGCCTTGGCACGTGCCAACAACTCAACAAGTGCGGGGCCATCGAGGGGGCCAGGCGCTGCAGCAGCGACAGCCTCTTCATCTACGCCGGAGGCCAAAAGAACCGGGTCGACACCGGCGGCTCGCAAGGTTGCGAGCCGTGCGGGAGAGGTTGACGCAAGATAAAGACGCACAAGGCTCCTATGCTTTAGAGATGGGTGAATGGCTTGGCCGAATGATCGAAGTAGACGTTACCAACATTGCGCACGGGGGTGTCAGTGTCGCGCGTCACGATGGTCGTGTCGTTTTTGTTTCCGACGCGATCCCCGGTGAACGCGTACTTGTGCGCATCACCGATGACAAGAAGAAGTCGTTCTGGCGCGCAGAAACAGTGAAGGTTGTTACGCCGAGTGGGCACCGTCGAGACCACGTGTGGGCGGCGGCAAGCATTGACCGTGACCCAGACAACCGAGCTGGGGGTGCCGAGTTCGGTCACATCGACCTCACTCACCAGCGTGCCCTTAAAGCGCAGATCCTTGCCGAATCGCTCGAACGCATGGCCAAAGTCACGCTTGCGCCAGTCGTCGAAGCCGTGCCAGGTGATGATGAACGAAATGGACTCGGATGGCGCACCCGCGTCAGCCTCCACGTTGACGAACACGGCAACGTTGGCCCATTCGCGGCTCGCTCCCACCGGGTAGTTTCTGTCGCCGATCTTCCCCTGGCAACCCCCGAACTTTCTGCGGGAGCCCCCCTCAGCCAGAACTTCGACGGCTTCGATCGCGTAGACGTGCTCAACCCCAGCAGCGGCGGAGTGCGTCTCATCATGGGCAAGCAAAAGCCACAAGTGATCACCGAGCTAGTGGGGGAGCGCGAATTCTCTCTGCTCGACTCCGGGTTCTGGCAAGTGCATCACGGCGCCGCCGAAGTGCTGACGGCGGCCGTGCAAGACGCGATCGATCCCGAACTCTTTGACCCCGCGGCATCCAACTTGGATCTCTATGGAGGCGTCGGCCTGTTTGCCGCAGCCGTTGGCGACAAGTTTGGCCCCGCAACCAAAATTACGACGGTTGAAGCAGAGTCTTCTGCTACCGATCACGCGGCGAAGAATCTCTCGGAATGGTTGGGCGCACACGCAGAAACGGGCCGCGTCGACCGCTGGCTTCGTCAGCTGGTGAGTAAGGCCACCAGCGCCGAGCGGGCTCGCCTAGAACGCGCCACGATTGTGCTCGACCCTCCGCGTTCAGGGGCTGGCCGCGAAGTGGTTGAGCTTGTGGGCGCGGCGAAACCCGCTCAAGTGGTCTATGTAGCGTGTGACCCCGTGGCATTCGCTCGAGATGTCGCGTTCTTCGGCGAACAGGGCTACACATTGGCCAAAGTTCGGGCGTTTGATCTATTTCCGCACACGCACCACGTGGAAGCAGTCGGAAGCTTCACCCGCAACTGAGTGCGCGTGTTACCGCCAAATGACGCGTGATATCGGCGCAACGCGACTACGATGGGGTGCAGAAACTCAGGAGGACGCCACATGGCCCAGACAGAACCATCGGGGACCGAAGCGCCCAGCG
This sequence comes from Rhodoglobus aureus, assembly GCF_039527955.1. Taxonomy (NCBI): domain Bacteria; kingdom Bacillati; phylum Actinomycetota; class Actinomycetes; order Micrococcales; family Microbacteriaceae; genus Rhodoglobus; species Rhodoglobus aureus. Next base: position 20,578 of record NZ_BAAAKW010000065.1, read on the forward strand.
AAAATGCCAATCGCAACATAGCCGTTGCTGTTGTCGACGATCATGAATCTGTTCGATTGGGGCTCAAAGCGGCCTTCATCGACGAAGGCTACGACTTTGTTCTTGCCGCCGCTACTGTCAAGGAACTCGTTGACGGCCTGAATGGTCGCGAAGTAGACGTTGTCGTGCTCGACCTTTCGCTTGGCGACGGCTCGACCGTCACCGACAACGTCAAGAACGTTCAAGCCACCGGCTCAGCCGTGCTCGTGCACAGCATCGCCGACCGCGTCACCAGCGTTCGTGAGGCACTCGCTGCGGGAGCGGCCGGGGTGATCCCCAAATCTTCTGCCACCAAAACTGTGCTCGCAGCCGCAGCTACAGTTGCGCGTGGCGACGTGCTCAACAACCTGGAGTGGGCAACAGCGATCGACGCAGACCGCGACTTCTCGAAAGCGCAACTGGGTCGCCGCGAGCGAGAGATTCTTCACCTTTATGCTTCGGGCTTGCCTCTCAAACTTGCGGCACAGCAACTAGGAATTGGCTACTCGACTGCGCGCGAATATCTTGACCGCATCCGCGTCAAGTACGTCGAAGTCGGTCGCCCAGCTCCGACCAAGGTCGACCTCTTGCGTCGCGCCGTCGAAGACGGGATCCTTCCGGGCTTGGACTCCGAAGGCGGCGATGGCCACTAGCGTCGTCACGGCACGCCAGCCGCCCTCGGCGAAGCAGCCAAGAAACCCGATCAGCCGCAAAGAGGTTGAGCGGGTAATTTCGCGCTCGGTTGCAGTGATTGGCTTTGTTTTCGGGGCGCAAACCGTGCCCTGGTTGTTGAGTCAGGCACACGAGGCGCAAGAGTTGTGGCTGTGGGTTGTTGTTCCGGCCCTCTTCGGATTGCTGATTCTTGTGGTCATCCTGTCGTTCTCCAATCGGTGGGTGCGCGGTGTTCACGGCACGTTCGCGGTGGTCTACTTTTTGGCACTGCTGAGCTGGCCGTTCGCGGTGATTCCCGGCGTAGAGATCTTCAGCGGCATCCACTGGCTCAACTACCTCATTACTGTCGGCACAGCGATGGCGGCCATTGCCTTCGGTCGAGTACTCGCCACTATCTACCTCTTCGCGGCTCCGCTCGTCTACCTAATCGTGCGACTTCTCCCCATCGGTGGCGATGCCCCCTGGCAGTTGGCGTTACTGGAGGCCTTCTACGCGCTCATCTTGGGCAGCGCCATCATGATTATCGTGACGATGCTTCGCCAAGCCGCGTCTAACGTCGACAACGCACAAGCGACGGCGCTGCTGCGCTACGGCAACGCAGTGCGGCAACACGCCACGGAGGTGGAGCGTGTTCAAGTCGACTCGATTGTGCACGACAGCGTGCTCACCACGCTAATTTCCGCTTCACGTGCGTACCTGCCCGAGGCGCAACGACTCGGCGCGGTTATGGCAGGCAATGCCATTGTTCACCTGAAAGAAGCAGCGTCAACCTCGCCAGATGACATCTCGACAGTGCAGGCGACAGAGCTTGCCCAGCGCGTGATCACATCGGCTGAACTGCTCGCCTCAAACTTTCAGCTCTCCGTTCGAAGCGTTGGGGCCCGTTCGCTACCCGCAGTCGCGGCCGAAGCTGTGCACTCGGCCGCCGTGCAAGCGATGGTCAACAGCCTCCAGCATGCCGGAGGCACCGATATTGAGCGCAGCGTCGAAGTGCGCGGGCTTGAAGGTAACGGAATCGAAATTCTCGTCACAGACACCGGCCGAGGGTTCGACCTCGACCGCGTGCCACAAGAACGTTTGGGTGTGCGGGTGTCGATTGTCGAGCGCGTGGCAAACGCTGGTGGTCGCACCGCAATCGCGTCAATACCGGGCGCTTGCACCGAAGTGTGTATTCGGTGGCCACACGGCAACGAGAATGATGAACCGCTAAACCTTGAGGATATTGGCGAAGAAGGTGCCTCATGAATATCGGAGTACCGCGTTATCTCATCGTCGGAATGGCCGCGCTCTTCTCCGCGTACCACATCCTGTTGGCCCTCTACACGATTGACATTCCCGACCGCCCCGGCCCGATCTACGTCGCAATGGCGCTGTACGGTGTGGCAACGATCGTCAGTCTTCTCCCGTTCGGCACGGTTCGGATGCCGATCTGGATGGCAACCTTCAACTTCGCGGTCGTCGTTGCGATAACTCTCCTTGTAGCCAACGAACTCGACTTTGCGCGTGAAGGCGGCACCGGTTACGCCACTTGGTATGTCGCCGCCAGCGGAACGCTGCTCACAATTACCTCTACTCGAGGTCGTCACACTTTCGCGTGGTTGGGTATCGGATTTCTGGTCGCGCACACCTTCAGCCTCGGCCCGGTCGGTCCGGCAGGACTCTTCAGTCTCGGCATTGTTGGTAGCGCATCGTGGGTCGCGGTATCGCACGTGCTCAGCAGCGGCCTTGCTAAGGCATCCAAAGACGCGCAGCGTTTCATTCTGGCTGAGCAGGAAGCAACTGACTGGCAGGCGGCTCAAGATGCTCACGTGCATGAGCGGCAGTTCCGGCTTGAACAGACTGGCGCGATGGCCCTGACGATGCTTGAACGCATTCAGGGGACCAACGGTGACCTCTCAGAGGCAGAGCGCCGTGAGTGTCTCAACCTTGAGGGTGCCATTCGGGATGAGATCCGCGGCCGCAAGCTGCTCAATGATGCGGTGCGTGATCAGGTAATGATTGCGCGACGTCGCGGGGCCACGGTAACCCTGCTCGACGAGGGTGGCATCGACGATCTCTCTGATGCCGACTTGGACAGGGTGCTCAATCGGCTAGCGCTAGCGATTCAGTCCACCAGCGCAGACAGAGTGATTGCCCGTACCGTTCCAGAAGGCTCGGATGTCGCAGTTACCGTCGTCGGTCTCCACAGTGCTGGTGATGGCGAATCAAGCGCGCTTGGCCAGGACTCCCTTGAAGAGGATGTCGTCGACATTTGGCTCGAGATTCCTCGCGTCGACGCTGCACTCGTTTAGCTGACGCAGCGTGGCGCGAGACACACAACAGGCTTAACGGCGGAAGAGCCGGAGTGGCTATAAGAAGCACTTCTCCGACTCTTCGCTAAAACCCGGGTCAGGACGATAACCCGAATACCGTCCTGACCCGCCCCCAAAGAATTGGCCCGCTTACCCTAGTCGGCCAACCTTTGGCGGTGTAACTCCTATGGAGAGACACCTAGCACTTAATATTCTGCACCAAGAAAAGGATGTGCAAAGTCGGTTCTTTGGGGGACTCTCGGGGGACAATATTCTCGAAATAGTGTGGAAATCACCGTATTTCTCTGGATTTCAACGAATTCCGTGTCGCGCAATTGGGGTACGACTGCGCAATTTTCAGCCTCCCGGCGAACAGAAAAACTTTAGTGTCTGGCGCTTGCATTCCAGGCGCCAGGACCAGGATGTAACGGTGTGCGCATGGGGCGTTGGTTGCGTGCCCACGCAGATGGCGGTGCCGTCTCATCGCCCCCGGCCTGCTCTGCCGACTCGGCAAGAGCCGCGCGCACGACTGCGGTGACCGCCGCGATCTCCTCAGGGGTGACGTTTGTGGAGACGACGCGGATGTCAGCAGGCTCGTCGTTAGCCTCCGTGCCGGTCACAGCGGTATGTTTCCGTGCTTCTTGGGCGGCATGCTCGCACGCTTGGTGCGGAGCGCGCGCAGCGCCTTCACGACCTGCACACGAGTAGCGGCAGGCTCGATAACTCCATCGAGCTCGCCTCGCTCTGCCGCCAAGAATGGGCTAGCAACGTTGTAGGTGTACTCGTTGGCGAGACGCGTGCGAACGGCAGCGACGTCCTCGCCGGCGGCTTCCGCAGCTTTGATCTCACCACGGTAGAGGATGTTGACGGCGCCCTGGCCGCCCATGACGGCGATCTCAGCGGTCGGCCAAGCGTAGTTGAGGTCTGCACCCAACTGCTTGGAGCCCATCACGATGTAGGCCCCGCCATACGCCTTACGCGTGATGACGGTAACGAGCGGCACGGTTGCTTCGGCGTAGGCATAGAGCAGCTTGGCTCCGCGGCGGATCACGCCGGTCCACTCCTGATCGGTGCCGGGAAGGTAGCCGGGAACATCCACGAGGGTAAGAATCGGGATGCTGAAGGAATCACAGAAGCGCACGAAGCGTGCCGCCTTCTCGCCGGCCTCAATGTTGAGGGTTCCGGCCATGGCCTGCGGCTGGTTCGCGACGATGCCCACCGAGCGGCCCTCGACGCGGCCAAAACCGACAACGATGTTTGGCGCGAACAACGGCTGCGTCTCGAGGAAGTCGCCATTGTCAACGATGTGCTCAATGATCGTCTTCACGTCATAGGGCTGGTTCGGGCTGTCGGGGATGATCGTGTTGAGTTTGCGATCCTCATCCGTGATCTCCAACTCAACTTCGCTCTCATAAATGGGTGCATCCGAGAGGTTGTTGTCTGGCAGAAAGCCGACCAGCGTGCGGGCGTAGTCGAGGGCATCCTCTTCATCGCTGGCAAGGTAGTGGGCAACGCCCGACACCTTGTTGTGAGTGAGCGCGCCACCCAGTTCTTCCATTCCGACGTCTTCGCCGGTGACGGTCTTGATGACATCTGGGCCGGTAACGAACATTTGGCTCGTCTTGTCGACCATGATGACGAAGTCGGTCAGTGCGGGCGAATACACGGCGCCACCGGCAGCCGGGCCCATGATGATCGAAATTTGCGGGATGACGCCAGACGCCTGAGTGTTGCGACGGAAGATCTCGCCGTACTTGCCGAGTGCAACGACGCCCTCTTGAATGCGGGCTCCACCGGAGTCGAGCATGCCGATGATCGGAACGCCCGTCTTCATTGCGTGGTCCATGACCTTGATGATCTTCTCGCCGGCAACCTCGCCAAGCGAGCCACCAAAGATAGTGAAGTCTTGAGCGTAAACAGCAACTTGGCGACCGTGGATCGTGCCGGTTCCCGTAACAACGGCGTCACCGTATGGGCGCTTTTTTTCCATGCCGAACGCGTGAGTGCGGTGGCGAACAAACTCATCGAGCTCAACGAATGAACCGTGATCGAGCAACTGCTCGATGCGCTCGCGGGCTGTCATCTTGCCCTTAGCGTGCTGTTTTTCGATTGCCGCGTCACCGCTGGCGGTCACGGCTTCGTGATAGCGGTTCTTGAGATCGGCGATCCGGCCGGCGGTCGTGAACATGTCTGGAGTCGTATTGTCTTCGGTCACTGTGTCACTTTACCCACCCATCGACCGCTTGTGTGGTTGGCGGAACCCACAAGTTTGAGGCCGGTTTCATTGAGGAAACCCTATGAGGTGGCCGCGATGGCAGCCACACCGGCCACTACCAGGGCGACACCGACCACTTGAATGCGCATCAATCGCTCTTTGTGGATTCGCCAGCCGAGGAGCGCGGTGATCACCGGATAGAGAGATGCCAGCACTGCAACGACCGAGAGGGCTCCGCTCAAGCTAGCGAACGCGAAGCTGATGTTTGCGGCAAAGCCGAGCACTCCGATCGCTGCGATTCCCAGCAGAGACAGTCCACGCGCCCTGGGTACCTGCCTGAAGATCAGCAGCCCTACGCTGTACAGCACAAGGACGGTTACGGCGTCGGTGAGCAACGTTGTGGTGACACTTGTTGCGCTGCCCAGCGCAATCGCAAGATTCGCGACCCCAAAGAATATGGCGGCAACACCACCAAGCAGAATCGCTCTTCCTCCGCCGGCCGAGGGCACAGTGCGGTTGATCTCGGGTCCGCTCGCGAGCACTGTGCCGATGACAGCGGCGACAAGTCCAAGACCGAGCACCAGCGTGAGCTGGTCGCCCATAGACAGACCGACAGCGACAGGCACGAGAACGCTCAACGATGTAATGGGTGCAATGACTCCCATCGTGCCGATTGCGAGAGCTTTGAACAGGGATGAGACGGCGATCGCTGCGGCGAAGCCTGCGATGAGCCCCCACATGATCGACGGAGTCGCGCTGAAATCATAGGGATCGATGATCGCTTGCGGCGTCAGCGAGACAATCGCGACGATTTGGGAGAGAAACAGCACGGTGAGCATCGGCAGCTTGCGTGAGAGAGTGCCACCCAGGAAGTCGGATACTCCGAAGAAAACGCTTGCGAGAAGGGCAAGGCCAACGAGTCCGGTCACGACGTCGAATTCCTCACATCTGACAGTCCACCAACAAAGTCTTCGACACGCAGCGGCGTCGTGTGCCAGCCCAACTTCGTGGCTAGTCGCATGAGTTGTGGGGGTTCGACGGCGGCGTGATCGAGTGCCTCCGTTTGCACAAACACTTCCTCGGGCGTTCCATCAGCCTGAATCTCTCCTTGCGCCATCACGACGACTCGTTCAAAATTCTCGGCGCAGAAATCCATGTCGTGCGTAATCGCGATGACCGTGCGACCGTCACGCGCGAGCGCTTGGGTTATCTCGGCGACCATCCGCACCCCGAGTTCATCCTGACCTGTGGTCGGTTCGTCGAGTACGACAATGGGAGTCTCCATCGCGAGCACAGCGGCGATCGCAACTCGCTTTCGTTCCGACAGTGAGAGATGGTGAGGATGAACGTCAGCGTGTTCGCTGAGGCCCGTCAGTTCGAGCGACTCACGGACGCGACGTTCCTGCTCCTCCTCGTCGCAACCCAAGTTCTTAGGGCCGAAAGCGACATCCTGACGCACTGTGCGGGCGAACAACTGCTCATCGGGGTTCTGAAAGACGTAGCCGACTCGCGCAGAAAGATCGGCAATCTGTTTTCCGCTCGTTGTCCAGTCGCCCACGTAGACGCTGCCGTGTGACGGACGGAAGATGCCGTTGAGGTGGCGTACGAGTGTTGTCTTGCCCGCACCGTTTTGCCCAACAATGGCGAGCCGTTCACCGGTCGGAACCGTCAGGCTAATTCCTCGAACGGCTTCGACGCCGGATGGATAGGAGTAGCGAACTTGATCGAATCGAATTTCCATCTCAGCGCCCCGTTCTTTGCGTTGTGAAGTATTCAGTTGAGTCGCTCAACGAGACGGGCAGTGCGGCATCAGGGTGAACGATTCCGGCACCGCGGGCCGCGCGGGCCGCTCGGGTGTAGCGCGTGCTGCCAACCGACCACGACTCAAGGCGATCATCGGTGAGGACCGCGCGCGGGGTGCCCTCGTGGATGATGCGCCCTTCTGCGAGTACAGCAATTCGGTCCGCGTGCTCTCGCAGCAGCTCCACCTTATGTTCGAAGATGAGCACGCTTGTGCCTGCATCCGTAAGAGCGCTGATCACATCGAAGACCATCCGGCTCCCGCCAGGGTCTAACTGTGACGTCGGTTCGTCCATCACCAAGACTGGGGTGCCCATCACGATCACGCTGGCAATCGCGACGAGTTGCATCTGTCCGCCGGAGAGGGCGTAGGGGGATCGGTCAAGGAGGTGATCGATGCGGAGAAGCGCAGCGACATCCGTCACACGCGTGATCATCTCATCGCGGGGAACGCCGGTGTTCTCAAGACCAAATACGATCTCTTCTCGCACGCTGAACTTAGCGCCCGAGATCTGATTGAACGGGTTCTGAATGACTAGACCAACCTGAGCCACGGCCTCAGCGAGGGGGAGCGAGGAGATCGGCACATCGTCGACAGCCACCGATCCGTCGAGGGTGCCGCCCTCAACGTTAGGGATGAATCCCGCGATGATTTTCGCAAGGGTAGTTTTTCCGACGCCGGACGCGCCGATGACTCCGACAACTTCGCCGCGAGCCACGGTCAGATCGACACCGTCGAGTACATAGTGATCGGTATCGGGGTAGGCGTAGGCGACATCGCGGAGCTCAATCATTTGAATACCCCCAGCAGAGAGAGCACCACTGAGGCGACGGCGACAGCGATCAGCAACCAGCGGGCAATCTTTTGCCCGACGGGGTCAGGAACCACCACAAAACTGGTGTGCGTTGCAGGCGAGCTGAAGCCTCGAGCTTCCATCGCGGTTGAACGCTCCTCGACATCGGTAAACATGCCAAGCACCAGTGGCGAAACCAGCGGAAGAATGGCGCCTGCCCGGCGGAGGGGATTGCCCTTCAACCGCAGCCCACGAGCTTGCTGCGCTAACAAGATGCTCTGAGCTCTGGTTTGGAAGGCCGGAATAATCTGCAAAGTTGAACTGATGACGTAGCTCATCTTGGGCGACATCCCTTTCTCGGTGAGGCTCGTCATGAGAAGAGCGGGATTGGTGGTTAGCAGGAGCACGAGCGAGCACAGAACGAGCGCTGCGATGCGAGAGCCGATGCCGAGGGCAAACATGAGCCCTTCGACTGTTACGCGCGCAGGGCCGAATTCGGCAAGAACTGTCGTGCCCTCGGGAAAGAAGAGCCCCTGAAGCAGTACGAGCACGATCAGAATCGGTAAGAGAAGTTTGAGCGACAGGCTGAGGAGCCTGCCACCGGTGCCAGAGACAACGGCGGCAGGTACGACGATGAACACAACGATTCCGAGCGCAACCCACCAAATTTGCACGGCAAACACGATGATGATGATGCTCAACATCGCCACAAGTTTCGTGACCGGATTAAGCCGATGGATTGCGGATTCGCGATCTTCGTAGAGCGTCGTCGTCACGAGATCAGCCCTTCGGTGTTGGTGTGCCGTCAGTCGACGCTGAATCGTCACCAGAGGTCGATGCAGCTGCAGCATCCCCTGCTTCGCCAGTACGCGTTGCCCGGGTGGGTGCGGCCAGCTCAGACTGCTTGCCGAACACGTTGTACTCCCGCACGAAGGGGAACCTCGAACGGAATCGACTCGGCAGCGCGAACAGAATGATGACCACAATCGTGAAGGTAATCACCTTGTCGAGCGGATCGGATAGCAGCCCCTGGAAGGTCGTCGATGCTAGCAAGGAGTTGCCGACTGCCCGGAACGCCGCAACGATGGCGCCATTGCCACCGCCGGTTGCTCCGCCGAAGATGAAGGCCGCGATAGGGGACGATACGAGCGCAGCAACAATTCCTGTGATGAGACCAGCGATCGGAGCCAGGTAGAAGCGACGGAACATTCCTAGTCGACCCGCGTATCCGGCCATCACTCCGATAACGACCGCGGTTACCGCGAAGGGAAGAGCGATTGGGCTGATTGTCATTCCCCAGATCACGTTCGTGAGAGCGCCGGTGAGAGCACCCGCAGCCGGACCCGCGAGCACACCAACAAGAATCGTTCCGATCGAGTCAAGGTAGATCGGTAGGCCGATCGAGGCCGAGAGCTGACCAACAACGATGTTGACCGCTATCGCGACAGGTACGAGCGCAATAGTGGTGGTGGGCAGTCGATGAATTGTTCCCACCGCGATCAGGACAGAGCCGAGCAAATAGCCAATGATTGCGATGAGCGAAGCTTGGCCGAAGTCGCCTTCAGCGAACTCGCTTGGCTGGCCGAGCACCAGATACAGGTAGGTCGCAATGATGACGACCGCGCCAATTGCAATTAAGACTCGGTTTCGTACCTTGTTCGCTTCGACAGGTGTGTGTGACGTTGACATGAAATACCTCCTTGTATTGCATTTCTGTATTGCATTTCTTAAGGAAAACAGTCGAACAGTGGACTAGCTGAGATTGGGCCTCCTGAGGGTTAACGGGTGAGAGTGCGCGCGAGAGAACTCACACGCTCGATAAGGTGGTCGAAAAATGCTTCCGGATCCGTCGAAACGACAACGTCGGCATTGGGCTCCCGGCCCCACATTCCGCGCCAGTCGGCCACAGTCTGACCTCGCGTGAGAGTTCCGGCGAGTTCGACATCCACTGTCGCCGGCCTTGACTGACCGAGTTCAGGATGCAGCGCGATGGCGGCCGCAAAGGGGTCATGCATGTGCGCCAGAAAACCCTGATCATGGGCCTTATGGAACTCCATGTAGAAGCGCACGGCATCCGACAGGTGGCGAATAAGCGGATTCGAGGCCTGCGAACGAGTGCCGTACAGATCATCCTCGGCAATGATCTCGGCGGGGCTGCTCAGCGACTCCTTCGCTAACCGTTCGATGTGGTGCGGTTTCATCTCGATGAACTCGGTCACGTCGAGGGCGCACACGATCGGGCGCCGATCAGAAGGTAGCCCCGAGAACGCATCGAAAACGATCTTCGCCGACTCTGGGTCTACTGCGATGTTCCATTCGGTGGTCGGAAGAGTGTTACCCGCGTGGTTGAACGCGCCTCCCATGATCACGATTCGCTTGAGAAGTCGGGGTAATTCAGGCTCAATGCGCAGGGCGAGCGCCAAATTCGTGAGGGGTCCCGTCACGAGACCAATAACTTCTCCTGGGCGTGCGCGTGCGTTCTCAATCCAGACTTGAGTCGCATGGCGCTCGCTGATGTTCCGTGCTGGAGCATCGAGCACAGCGTGCCCGATCCCCTGAAGGCCGTGAGTCTCTTCCGTCGTCATGAGCGGAGCCAGGATCGGCACTTCTGATCCAAGGGCAACTTCAATGTCTGGTGCGCCGCAGAGTTCAAGCCAGGCGAGGTTGTTGATGGCGACCTGACGCGCAGGAACGTTTCCTGACGTACAGGTGATGCCGAGAATCTCTGCCTCAGGGCTCGCGAGCAAGTAGAGAAGCGCGAGGGAATCATCGATTCCGGTGTCGACATCGAATACGAGAGGTTGTGTCACGGGTGCTGCCTTTCACAGTGGGTTCGATGAACCAGCGAAAGGGGAGCAGGACGAGCCGCGGCAGAGACGGGCCAGCTCAGCTTTCACCGGATTGGTGGCGCGAATGCGCGAGTGCTGGGGCTGCGGCGGTCGTGGCCAATAGGCGAAGACGGAACCGCAATGGTCCGGTGTTCGCGTGGCCTCGACCTATCCAGTCAATTGTGCTCCAGTCGACAGTGACTCGATCCAAGCCCGTGTCGGGTTGGCGTGGGCTCACCATAGCGACAAAGCAATCCAGAGCGCAAGCATCCGCGTTGACTCATAGAAAATGCGCGCGTGGCAGGTATCGAGGAATCATTTGAGAATGCGCGCGTAGCGGTGTGTCTGCCGGTGCTGGTGAACGGGTG